>JBILDL010000283.1:0-3961 GCA_044352635.1 Saprospiraceae bacterium
ACAGGAGCCGGTACCCAATTAATTGGTATCGGTGTTCCAAATGGATTTCATCAGAAAAAATTTATAAATCTGGTGAATGCAAATAATGGAACCGTAAATCTTTACTGGCCGGTTTTTCGACTTAGTGAATTTTATTTGGGGTATGCTGAAGCTTTAAATGAAGTGAATCCTTCAAATCCGGAAATATTGAATGCCTTAAATGAGGTTAGGAAAAGAGGTGGCTTACCATTGCTGGAACCTGGAAATAATACCTATCAGGCAATCCTCGGAAATCAAAGTAATTTAAGGGATTATATTAGAAGGGAAAGAGCAGTAGAATTATACGGAGAGGAACATCGGTTTTTTGATGTTCGACGATGGAAAATTGCACAAGACGAGGGCGTAATGAAAGGACAGTTTTCCAGGATTTTTCTATTCGAAAATAGCACAAAAGCTTACGTCCAGCCTACCACTTCTATGACGCCGGCGCAAAGGGCAGATAATGATAAAACCCTGTCTTATAAAATTGAAACCTTTGAAAATAGAATATGGGAAGATAAAATGTATTTCTATCCTTTTCCTCAAAGTGAAGTGAATAAAGGTTTTCTAAAGCAAAATCCAGGTTGGTAATTTATGTGCTCATTTTCTAAACGAATTGATATGTTTACGAAGCAAATTATATGTTTAAAACTTTTATTTTTATTTGTATCAACCCTGGGAATTCCTCTCATTGCCTTTGCCCAGGTGAATGACTCCTCTACAGTAGAAACTTTTCTTTATAGTAAAATACCAAAATCTTTTGGAAAATCAATAACGAAAAGGTTAAATACATCTGCTACCTCGACTGTTTCATCAGATATTTTCAGAAAAATAAATACACCAACGCTGGGAAATACTTTAATTGGTCAATTACCTGGTCTTTATCTGGCCCAAAGAGGTGGCGCTCCGGGAAATAATGATTTTCCTCTAATGAGTATCAGAGGTCGTCAAACTTTTCAGGATAATGAAGTTTTAGTTTTAGTAGATGGTTTTGAGTCAAATTGGCAGAATATATTGCCTGATGAAATTGAAAGTGTTTCCGTATTAAAAGATGCAGCGGCGCTGGCGATGTACGGAATGGATGGTGCAAATAATGTGTTGCTTATTACAACGAAAAGAGGGGAACAAACCTATAAAACAAATATTCAGTTTAATACCCGCATTGGTTTACATTCTCCCGTAAATAGCCCTGATTTTTTGTCAAATGCTGACTTTGCCGACCTTTATAACGTTGCCCTTAAAAGTGATGGTAAAAATATAAATAACGGATTATTTAAATCAGATACCATTGTTAACTATTTTAAAACAGGTCAACTCCCTTTGCTTTACCCTAACGTGGATTGGTATAAAGAAGTATTGAAGCCCAATGCCTTAAGTAAAGATTACTCGCTTACATTTTCCGGTGGTAAAGCGGACGTCAATTATTTTGTTGCTATGGGGGTTGCAGATTTTGAAGGTTTATACGCTAATACTCAAAATAAAGCGATTCAAAATACAAATTATAATCTTAGAAGATATAATCTCAGAGCTAACTTTGATGTCGATATTACCTCGTTTTTAAGCGCAACGGTTGGCTTAAGAGGTACAATGTCCAATAAATTCCTTCCCAATATTAATGAAAATACTCTTTGGAGAACAATGAGTTTGTTCAAACCATATCCCGTTAAGACGGATGATGGTAGCTGGGGAGGCACTCAAGGGTATCCTGATAACCCCGTTGGATCAATTCAGCAAAAAGGGTATCAAATTGTTAACGACAGAAGCGTTGATGCTAACGTTAAGGTTATAGCAAAGTTAGATGCTATTTTAAAGGGTTTACAAGCTTTTGGTCAGATTAATTTTCAAAATTTTTTCTTTGATACCTACAATAAAACAAGGGGATTTAATTATCAGGAATTAGTTCCAAGACCAGATCTTATTGTGCCCGGGACAACTCCTGTTAATGAAATTCCATTCGATAGAATTCCCAGAGGAAATGCTACCAATAATTTTACTATCACTCAGGGAAATGGTTCTCAAATCAATAGGACTAATTTATTGTATGGTTTTGAATTAGAAAATAAATGGGCTGAAAACACGCTTTACGTTTCAACCATGTACTTTCAAGAGTTATTGCGTTCAAATGGGGTGGATGCTTCTTTTGCAAAACAAAGAATAATGGGTCGTGCCTCATTTACCAATAAGGATAAATATTTGGCAGAATTCTCCTACGCTTTCGCGGGTTCTGAAAATTTTCCTCAAGCTAATCGATTTGGTTTTTTTCCCGCTTTATCTCTCGGGTGGATTATGAGTAATGAACATTGGATTTCAAAAAATAACGATAATACTTTCTTTAAACTTAGAGGTTCTATTGGTTTACTGGGAAATGATAATGTGGGTAATTCAGGCCGATTTATTTTTAATCAATTTTATTTTGGTTCGGGTAATTACTTAGTTGGTAATAATTTAAGCGTAAATGAACCTACTTTTACCCAAGGTAATTTAGCAAACCCTTTCGTAACCTGGGAAAAAGCCTTAAGAGGAAATATTGGGTTTGAAGCGGTTGTTTTTAAAAATATTTATTTTAGTTTAGATTATTTCAGGGAAAGTAGAAAAGATATTTATATAAATCCAGCCAATTATGTGCCAACTCTTTTAGGAGCAACATTTAATAATGTGAATAAGGGAGAGGCACAGAGTGAAGGAGGTGAGTTAGAAGTTAAATGGCAACAAAAAATCTTTTTTATTAGTGGTCACGTTTCTTACGCAAAGAATAAAATAATAAACGTAGAAGAGCCTCTAATTCCTGAAAGTTACTTGTACGCTAAGGGAAATCCCATAAATCAGCCCTTTGTTTTAGAATCTATTGGTTTTTTTAAAGATTTGACTGACATTCAAAATAGCCCTAAACAGTTGTTTGGAAATGTGTTTCCTGGTGATTTGAAGTATAAAGATCAAAATAAAGATAACATAATAGATAACAGAGATCGGATTCCAGCGGGTAAAACCGCCCTACCTGAATTATGGTACAGTTTACAATCAGGAGCTAATTATGCGGGTTTTGACATAAATTTATTTATTCAGGGAGCCACAGGCCGAACCATCTCGTTAATTGAAAATGGAAATATAATTCCTTTTTTAAATGGTGGCGTGCTTCCAGTTCAATGGGTAAAGGAAAATTATTGGACGCCAACACAGGGTGATGCCGCAAAATTTCCAAGACTTACGACGGTTCAAAATGATAATAATTATCGCTCGTCGACCTTCTGGCAGCGCAGTGGTGCTTTCCTAAGGCTTAGAAATATTGAAATTGGTTACACTTTGCCGCAAATCGTCGTGAAAAAATTAAAAATTTATGACTTTCGTATTTTTATTGGGGGGAATAATCTTCTTGCTACAGATAAAATAAATGAAATGTCCTTGGATCCTGAAATTATGAATGCTTTTGTTCATCCCGCAATGAAAGCTTTTAATGTAGGGTTTACCTTGAAATTGTAATAAAGTATTGACAAATGAAGAAATTTATTCTACTCTTTTTACCCTTATTTCTAATCACTGCTTGTAAGCAGAATTTCCTGGACACCCAAATCAGATCGGCATACGATGATGAAATCTTTTGGACTTCAGGGCCAAATAATTTAAGGGCTTTTGGAATGGGGGTTTATAATTATCTAAAACATTTCAATCGTTTCAATAATAATGCTATGCTCGCCTCCGCAACGGATGAAGCAGATCATGCTACTTTCTCGGAAATGCAACGATTTAATACCGGTGCATGGAACGCATTTACCAATCCTGATGATGTTTGGGACGATTATTATAAGGGTATCAGACACGCTAATTTATTTTTGGAGAAATCAGAAAATTTCCGTTCGATGATTGTGGTTGATACCTTTAGTAATAAATCTGCTTACCTTATTGATGTCGATGATTTTATTAAATTAAGGGCTGAAGTCAGATTTCT
>JBILDL010000506.1:0-3954 GCA_044352635.1 Saprospiraceae bacterium
GGGCCAGTAAAAAGAATCTCCATGATACTGTTGGACCATTTCTGGTAACAATTTATGAAAAACATCTTCATAGGCTTTCCAGATCAGCTTTCTTTTCTCAGATCCATATTTTTGTTTCCAGCCCCAGCCTTTAAATTCTTTATATTGTGACCAGGCCACATCAATTTCATTATTACCGCACCAAAAAGCGATAGACGGATGATTTCGCAACCTCTTGATATTATAAATAGCTTCCTCTTTAACTCTTCTTAAAAAATCGGCATCTCCAGGAAACATACTGCAGGCAAACATAAAATCTTGCCAAACGAGGATCCCATATTCATCGCAAAGGTCATAAAAAATATCATTTTCATAAAAACCACCGCCCCATACTCTCAGCATATTCATATTGGCATTTGCAGTTGAATGAATGAGCCATTGGTATTGCTGGTCAGTAACCCGCGGAATAAATACATCGGAGGGAATATAATTGGCTCCTTTTGCAAAAATGGGTCTTCCGTTGAGTTCAACATAGAAAGAAGCACCGTCCTTATCAGGCTCCTGAACTATTTTTATGGTTCTAAGACCTATTTTTTTACTTTGAACATCGAGCAACTGCCCCATGTGAAATAATTTTAAGTCAAAATGATATAGGTGTGGAGTTCCAAGATCATGAGTCCACCATCGCTGGGGATTTTCTATGATGAATGGTTGCACTACGCTATGTTCCCCTTTTTCCAGATAGATTGACGTTGAGGCAAGTTTTTTTTTATCAGACCATAATTCCAGGGTATAATCACCCGATGATGCCACGACCAATTCGGATATACTTTCCAATTCGGCTAAAGAATCGCTTAGTTTTAGTTGCTTTATGTAAAGATCATTTTGTTTAGCATGAGACCAGGCACGAAGTCTTACCTCTCTAAAAATACCCGAACTGACTAATCTGGGACCCCAATCCCAACCAAAATGATAACCAGGCTTTCTTAGAAAAACACTTACTCTGCTATTTCCCAATCCCCCATTTTCAGATTGATCATTAGAGGCTGGTAAATCAAACCCATGATTATCGAGCATTTCCAATCCAACCCTTGTAGGAGAATGGAAATAAAGTCTAAGATTATTATCTCCTTCGCGGAGATATTGTTTTATATCAACTTGCCAGGCAACGAAAAAGTTATCTGCTGAAAAAAGGAGGTTTCCATTCAAATAAACATCTACATAGGTATCCAGGCCATCAAATTCCAGGGAAACATGGTCGGCATTTTGCAAAGTTTCATCCAATTGAAAAGTAACCTTGTACTCCCAATCGACTTTATCTACCCATTGAGCGTCCTTTTCATTGGTTCTAAAAAAGGGGTCCTCCAACTTATTATTTTCCATCAAATCGGTGTGAACCGTACCTGGAACGGAGGCATTTAACCAGACAGATTCCCCTGCCTGTCGAAAAAACCATGGTTTATCTAAAGGAATAATTTTCATTTCCATCTGTATTTGAGCAAAAGTGGAGGTAAGATTCGCTGTCAAAATAAACAACAAAAGCCATTTTGTTTTCATCGTTTCTAAAAAGTGAGTAATATATTGATAGTTGAATTAAATACATAATGTTAATAAATAAATTGCAGGTTAGGAAGGTTTGTGATAGGTAAATACAATAAGATTGTAATTTAGCCAACTTTTTAAAACCAAATGAAAACCAAATGAATTCCATTCACCCTACCAAGGACTTTTCGGACTTGTTATCACTCCAACCTGGAGACCGATCTCAACTCCTAAAAAAAGTCACTGACTATTACTTACAATTTTTAGATGGTTTACCCGAGGGGAAAGCCTATTTAGGGGACGAAGATGCCGGAAAAGCGTTAGCGTCCATGCCATTTCAGGAAAACCCTTATCCAATAGACCAGATTTTCGATGTTTTTCATCAATCAGTTACTGAAAATGGTATTAATCCATGTAGTGGCAAACACTTTGGCTATGTTCCAGGTGGAGGTATTGAAACAGCAGCCTGGGGAGATTTTTTAGGTGCCCTTACTAACCGATACAGCGGAATAAATTTTGCAAATCCTGGTGCTGTCAGGATGGAAAACCAGGTAATATCCTGGATGTGTAACTTAGTCGGCTATGACCAACGAAGCCATGGAAGTTTACTTTCCGGAGGATCTATTGCCAATCTTACAGGAATTATAGCTGCAAGAGATCATAAAGAACTTAAAGCCAGAGACTTTGAAAGAGCCGTCATCTATTTAACAGATGAAACGCATCACTGCGTACAAAAAGCATTGCGCTTAGCCGGCATGGGAGAATCAGTTATCCGTTATGTTCCTATGGATGAACAATTCAGTATGCGACCTGATGCTTTGGAGGCTATAATTGAAGAAGATCTACGTCTTGGCTTGATACCTTTTCTTCTTATTGGCTCTGCCGGAACGACAAATACAGGAGCTATTGATCCATTGAACAGACTGGCAGACATAGCTTCTAATCATCAAATATGGTTTCATGTTGATGCCGCCTACGGTGGATTTTTCCTTTTAGTTGACGAGTTAAGAAGTAAATTTAAAGGGATTGAAAAAGCAGATTCCATTGTTATGGATCCACATAAAAGCCTGTTTATGCCTTATGGTTCAGGCGTGATTTTAGTTCGGAATGCAGAACACCTTTTTAAGTCAAACTACTATACTGCGGCGTATTTACAAGATGATATGGAAGGGCAGGATGAAAGATCGCCAGCTGATTACTCCCCGGAATTAACCAGGCATTTCCGGGGAATGCGGCTTTGGTTTTCCCTGTCCATGCTGGGAATTTCTCCTTTTCGAAAAGTTTTAGCAGAAAAAATTGATTTAAGCCATTATTTTTATGATGAAATTCAGAAAGCTGGATTTGAAGTGGGCCCATTTCCCGCATTAAGTATCTCGCTTTTCAGGTATGTTCCAAAGGAAGGTGATGCCAATGAAGCCAACACCAAACTATTGGCATTGATACATGCAGATGGTCAGATTTTTGTATCTTCAACTACTATTCTAGGCGTTATATGGATTAGAATGGCTATTTTAGTTTTTCGGGCTCACCACAAAGAAGTAGATTTTGCCATAAAAACCATGGAAAAACTAAAAAACAGTATGAATATTCATTGACTTTGGTAATAATTAAATCGAAAGTATTACTTTTAATTAGGTAAGTGATTTGTTTACCGAGGCATTCAACTTATTACATTTCAACGATTTTAACTAATCAAACATTTATTCAGTATGAAGTTTATTTTACCATTCATTTTAGCTTTTGCCTTAGTGACACAACTATCAGGGCAAAACATCAATGTTTCAGGGAAGGTAGTATCAAGTATGGATAACGAGCCCTTAATAGGCGTTAACGTTATCATCAAGGGAACTTCCATTGGAACCACCACAGATTTAGAGGGTAATTATACCTTAGCCAATGCACCTGCGAATGGTACATTGGAGTTTAGTTATGTGGGATTCGAAAAATTAGAGGCTGCAATCAACGGTCAATTAATCATCAATGTCAGCCTGGATGCAGGAAGGACCCTTGATGAGGTGGTCGTTACCTCTTTCGGTATAGCGAAAGAGAAAAAGGTACTCGGCTATGGATCACAAAAAGTAACGGCAGAGGTACTTATGCAGTCGAGCCAACCTAACGTGGTGAATGCACTGCAAGGAAAAGTAGCAGGTGTTACTATTAATAGTGCCGGTGGTTCTCCGGGTGCTGGCGCAAATATTAACATTAGAGGTATCAACTCCATAAGTGGAAGTAATGATAATCAGCCTTTATTTGTAGTTGACGGCATCATTATTAGCAATGCTACCAATGCTGGAAATGTACTTCCATCTGTGGGAACGAACGCGGTGAATAACAATGAGCAATTCATGAACACGAACCGTGCAGCTGATATAAACAATGACGACATTGAAAGCATCAACATATTAAAAGGTGCGGCGGCCACTGCATTATACG
>JBILDL010000284.1:0-3949 GCA_044352635.1 Saprospiraceae bacterium
CCCCTCAGAAGGAATGGAAACCAGTCTTACTTTTTTATTTTCCCTCTCTTTTAATAATTGAGCACCAGCATAAAGCGTACTCACTTCAGAACCATTTCCAACTAGAACGATATCGGGTTTTCCTTCACAATCGGACACGATGTAACCACCTTTTTGAGCACCGAGGGCATTATTATATCTTGAAATACCATTAGTAGCTGGTAGAGAGACAATATTCTGCCTGGATAATATTAATCCAGTGGGTGTTTCTGTATTTTCGATAGCCATTTTCCATGCCACTGTAGTTTCGTCGGCATCTGCCGGTCTAAGAGCAAGAAAACCTGGTTTTCCAGAATGATTATGTAATTTTTCTAGTAATCTCAGTTGAGCTTCCTGCTCTATTGGCTGATGGGTTGGTCCATCTTCGCCCACCCTGAAAGAGTCGTGCGTCCAGATAAAAATAGTAGGAATTTCCATAAGGGCAGCCAGACGTAAAACGGGCTTCATATAATCGGAAAAGGCGAAAAAGGTAGCACAAACGGGAATTACACCACCATGAAGCGCCATACCAACTGATAGGGCAGACATAGTAAGTTCAGAAACACCTGCCTGAAGGAAAGAACCAGAAAAGTCTCCTTTTTTAAGGGCTTTTGTTTTATTTAAGAAAGACTGAGTATTGTCGCTATTTGATAAATCGGCCGAAGCAACGATCATATTTCCTACTTTCGAGGCAAATAATTCCAGTACCTTTCCTGAAGCTGATCGGGTAGCGTCACCTTGTTTTTGAATAATATTTTCCCAATCGAGATCAGGTAAAACGCCGTTGAGATATTGATCGAGGAGTAAAGATTTTTCTACATTTGCCTGTCTCCATTCCATTTCCTCATCTTTCTTCCTTCCGGCGGCATTGATACATTTTTCTTTAACCGCTTCATAATATTCTTCGACATCAGGAAAAACAAGGAAAGGATTTTCAGGGTCGCCGCCCAAATTTTTTATGGTTTCAGGAAAAGACGCGTTCGATTTTCCTAAAGGTTTACCATGGGTTTCTACCTCACCTTCAAATGATTTTCCTTCAGCGGTAACGGCACCTTTACCCATAATTGTTTTTCCAATGATTATGGAAGGCTTATCTGTTACCATTTTTGCCTGACGCAAAGCATTTCTAATAGCCTGATGGTCATTTCCTACAATGGTTTGAACATCCCATCCCCATGATTTGTATTTAGCGGCAGTATCTTCATTTGTAACATCTTCGACCCTGGTGGAAAGTTGAATGTCATTTGCATCATAAAAAAGGATTAAGTTTCCTAGACCAAGATGACCTGCAATACGACCAACGCCTTGGGAAATTTCCTCCTGAATGCCCCCATCAGATATATAGACATAAGTATGATGAGAGAGCCATTCGCCAAATCTGTCGGCCAGGAATCTTTCTGCTATGGCTGCACCGGCACCAAAGGCATGACCCAGGCCAAGAGGGCCGGAGGTATTTTCAATGCCTCTATCTAAATCTCTTTCAGGATGCCCTGGCGTAGGACTTCCCCATTGTCTGAATTGCTTCCAGTCGTCGGGTGTGTAATATCCTAAAAGACCCATTTGGGCATATAGCATAGCTGACATGTGTCCGGGATCCAAGAAAAAGCGATCTCTAAACGGCCAGCGTGGATTTTCAGGGTCAAAAACCATGAATTCTGTGAAGAGTATGTGCATAAAATCAGCTCCTCCCATTGGTCCTCCAGGATGACCTGATTGTGCACGCTCAACCATGGAAGCGGAAAGAATTCTGATTAAATCGGCAGCGCGTTCAGAAACTGTTTTATCTGACGGGATAGTTTGTTCGCTTGACATACTCGTGTTTTTAAAAAATTAACTTCGCAAAAATGACCTTTTTTTTACTTTACAAAAGAATGTATAGGCATTTATTTATTTTTTTAGTAAAAAAAAGTTTAAAAAATATCACTCAGGCCTTAGGTCCAATAATCTAAGTCTGTATTTATTGCCTATTTTTTTAACTCTAAACGAAATCAATTTCGGCAATAATAAACCAACGGCGAGGGCGCTTCCTGTTACTATTGCATCGGAAGTTCTGTAGCTTGTCTCCGGCCTTCCATCTGTTAATGTGCCGACAAAAGCATATCCAGACCAAGACAGGCCAAATAGTCCTATTTGTCTGCCTATGGCTCTAGGCCAGGTTCTATCATATCGCAGGGCCGTAATTTCATTTAACGGAATAGTCCTGTCGGCCATGGCTATAAGTTGGTCTTTATACAAAAAGTTAGCTATTTCGGAGGAGTACCAGCCTTGTCCATCTTTTATGGAATAAGTGATGACTGTCCCAAGGGAAATTTTCTCAACCTTCATGCTTCCTACTTTTTCTAATTGTAAAAATTGGAGGTTCCTTTGTGCGGATAAAATAAAAGTGAGATGTAAAAAGGTTACAATCAATAGTTTGCTTCTCATGTTAAACTTCTTTTATTGGTTTATTTCTAATTTTATGAAATCGATGAAGCATTTTTTCCATGGCATTCGCAATATTGGAAAAAGGCAAGGTTTCAGTGGCAATATAGATAACCATTATGGCTATTTGTTCGTCATTTTCCCCGGAAAAATTAGCGTAAAATGTTGCTTTATTTAAACGGTATGCTTCTCTGATTCTCCGTCGGATAAGATTTCTATCTACCGCATGCTTAAACTTCTTCTTTGGGACACTCTGGGTAAATAATACGGGATTTTCCAATGAATGAGTAGAGGGAATGTTTGCCCATAAAAGACGAAATGGATAGTGACCCAGGCTCTGTTTCGAGCGAAACAGTTGACCAATCACTTTTCTGCTTTTTAATCGTTCTTCTTTTTTAAACGTTTGTCCTTCTGCCAAAATAATTAATTTATCCTGTTTAAAATCAGTGCTTTGAATGGTTAATTAACGAAAATCAACCCTTTTTTGTAGCGAAAAAAACCGCTTTCTGTCCTTTTGAAATGGTTGGTTATTATAGACATTGCACTCAATTCAAATCTCATTAACACAAAAGTAAGCATTATATGGCAACAGATTTAACAGATTCAGCATATCCTCAGGTTCATATAACCATGAGAACGCTCCCTGAAGCTGAAAGACCAAGGGAAAAATTAAAAATGAGGGGTAAAAAAGAAATGTCAAATGCAGAGTTATTAGCCATTTTAATAGGTTCTGGTTCGTTTGAAGAAAATGCAGTTCAATTGGCGCATCGATTATTGAAGGGTTTTAATGATGATTTATCTTATTTAAGTAAAGCGTCGATTAAAGACCTCTGCCGGTTCAAAGGGGTTGGTCCCGCTAAAGCCAGTTTAATTTCCGCTGCCTTAGAACTGGGACAGCGTCGATCAGAATTAAAAATTACTGTAAGGACGCAAATTAAATCGAGCGTTGATGCTTACGAAATATTTAAACCTGTGCTGGTTGATCTTCAGGTAGAAGAATTTTGGATTATCTTGCTAAATAGAAGCAATAAGGTCATTGGCAGAGAAAGAATTAGTATAGGGGGTGTTTCGGGAACTATGGTTGATCCAAAAATTATTTTCAGGCATGCCCTTGAAAATTTTGCCTCTTATATCATTTTGGGCCATAATCATCCGTCGGGAAATTTAACTGCCAGTGACGCAGATTTGAATCTTACAAAAAGACTCATGTCCTGTGGAAACGACCTTGATGTCAAAATTATTGATCACATCATTTACACCGATGCCGGCTATCTGAGTTTTGCGGATGCTGGCATTTTGATGTGAGGGGAGATGTTGCTTGCCTTCGGCAAAAAAATGTTTTATTAATTGATTTGGCCCCTGGCGGCAAAAAAATGTTTTATTGATTCATTACGCCCCTGGCGGCAAAAAGGCTATAAACGTGTGACCCCTCCGGGGTCATTTATATTTGCGGACCTGACCCCAGAGGGGTCACATGTATCTAGCTGTTTGGTCCCTGGCGGCATTATTT
>JBILDL010000285.1:0-3945 GCA_044352635.1 Saprospiraceae bacterium
TTACTTTTTTGTGTCTGTTTGGAATTTCGTAATAGTACAACCAAAATATTAACCAAACAAAACCGATGGCACCGGTTATAATGAAGGCTTCTTGCCAGCCATACAAAGCGAGAATAGTAGGAACTAAAATAGGAGCAAAAACGGCACCAATATTGGCACCCGAGTTAAAAATCCCTGTAGCTAAAGCTCTTTCCTTTTTTGGAAACCACTCGGCAACCGTTTTAATGGCAGCGGGAAAATTTCCGGATTCACCCAATCCAAGGGCTGCTCTGGCAACGCCAAATCCAAAAGTTGTCTTAACTACTCCGTGCAAGCAAGCAGCAATACTCCAAAAAACAATGGAGATACTGAAGCCCATTTTAGTACCTATTTTATCAATAATTCTGCCAAACACAAGTAACCCCAGGGCATAAGCAGCTGTAAATGCCATGACAATATTGGCATAATCCTTTTCTGACCATCCAAATTCTACCTCGAGCGTAGGTTTCAACAAACCAATAACCTGTCGGTCAATGTAATTAATGGTAGTTGCAAAGAAAAGGAGAGCAACGACTATCCAACGTTGATTTCCAATAGGTGATTTACTCATATTCTCAAAATTTAAAATTCATTTAATTATCTGGAAACGCGGCCAGACCCGTCCCCTTTCATAAGATTTTTTACTTCATCTACGGTGACCAGATTAAAATCGCCATAAATGGTGTGTTTTAAACAAGAGGCAGCTACAGCAAAATTTAGTGCCTGCTGATCATCATCGGGATAAGTTAGCAGACCACAAATCAAGCCTCCCATAAAGGAATCACCACCACCTACTCTGTCGACAATATGGGTAATATCATATTGAGGTGAAAAGAATATTTGTTCGCCATTAAACAAGGTACCTGCCCAGGTATTATGATTAGCGTTGATAGAACCTCTTAAGGTAATGATCACCTTTTTTGCTCTAGGAAATTTCTTTACCAATTGACGGCAAACCGATTCATAAGCGGCAGCTTCCACATGACCTGCTGTCACATCGACCCCTTCTGGTTGAATATGAAAAACTTTTTCAGCATCCTCCTCATTTCCCAAAATGACGTCACAACCTGCCACTAAATCTGGCATTACCTCTGCAGCGGTTTTTCCATATTTCCATAAATTTTTCCTAAAATTCAAATCTGTAGAAACGGTAATTCCTAGTTTATTAGCCATTTTAATACCTTCCAAACAGGTAGCAGCGGCGCCTTCAGAAAGTGCGGGTGTGATACCGGTCCAATGAAACCAATTGGCATCTTTAAAAATAGCTTCCCAATCGAGCATACCAGGTTGAATATCAGCTATTGCGGACCCAGCACGATCATAGACCACTTTACTTGCACGAGCCACAGCGCCCGTTTCAAGGAAATAGATACCTACTCTCTCACCACCCCTTAAAATATCTTGTGTCTGAACATTATATTTTCTTAAGTTTTGAATAGCCCAGTCGCCAATATCATTCTTGGGTAATCGGGAAACGAAAGAAGCTGGAATACCGTAATTTGCCAAAGAAACGGCAACATTGGCCTCTCCACCACCAAAAGTTGCCTCCAGCTGGGAAGATTGAGAAAACCGAAGATACCCCGGAGATGCTAATCTGAGCATAATTTCACCGAAAGTCACTACTTTTTTCATAACTTATAATTTATTTGTTTGGGTTATTAAAATTAATCGATAAATCGTTGAATGGCATATTCCGTTCCTCTCAATTCAGCTAAACCGCGCAAACGACCGATAGCAGAATATCCCGGATAGGTTGTTTTCTTCAAATCATCCAGCATTTGATGCCCATGATCAGGTCTCATGGGAATAGAAACATTTCGAGTGCGCATCCAATGAACAATCTCTGTTATGACCTCGTACATATCCACATCGCCCTCTAAATGATTATCTTCAAAAAAGTCGCCATGGTCATTTCGGGTGGTGCTTCGAAGATGTATGAAATGAATTCTTTCTCCAAATTCTTTTACCATTTCCGGTAAATTATTATCAGCTCTAACACCATAAGACCCCGTGCAAAAACACAATCCATTTTCCTTTGCCGGAACAGCCTGAATAATATCCCTTACATCATCTGCACAGCTCATGATTCTGGGTAAACCCAACAAATGAAAAGGCGGATCATCAGGATGAATAGCCATAACGACCCCACATTCCTGAGCAACGGGAATAATTTCCTTTAGAAAATGTTGAAGATTCGCCTTTAATTTTTGGCTGTCAATGTTAGCGTAGGTATCAAGGGCAGCCTGAAACTGCTCCAGGGTAAAACTTTCCTCGCTGCCAGGAAGACCTTTTAGCATATTACTTTCCAAAAGAAACTTTTCCTCAGAAGACATTTTGTTAAACCTCTCGGTAGCCCTTTGTATTTCCTCCGGGCTGTAGTCTGCGGCAGCTCCGTTTCTCTTCAATATAAATAAATCAAAAGCAACAAAAGCGGCCCTTTCATACAATAAAGCTAAAGAGCCATCAGGCTGTTTGAAAACTAAATCGGTTCTTGTCCAATCTAAAATAGGCATAAAATTATAAGTAATCACCCGAACATCGCAAGCTGCTAAGTTACGCATCGATTCCTTATAATTTTTTATATAATCCTCAAAACCAGCACTCTGTGTTTTAATTGCCTCGTTAACGGGAAGACTTTCTACTACATCCCAGGTTAATCCAGCAGCTTCAATGATTTCTTTTCTGATAAGGATTTCCTCTTTTGTCCATACTGCCCCATTGGGAATATGGTGAAGCGCGCTAACAATGCCCGTACATCCCGATTGACGAATGTCGGAAAGCGAAACAGGATCATTTGGTCCGTACCAACGCATAGTTGGAATCATCGTTTTTTTATTTGGCGAAAGCCCCGTAAACATAGTTATATGATTAAATTGTTAAATTAAACCCCACTGGAGGACATAAAACCACCATCGACCCTAACATTTGTGCCTGTAACAAACTTTGAGGCATCGCTGAGAAGCCATATCAGTGCACCATTTAATTCATTTGGACTTCCAAATCTTTTAAATGGGGTTTGTTTTATGATAGATTGACCGCGCGGGGTCAGCGAACCATCAGGTTGGGTAAGCAACGCTCTGTTTTGATCCGTTAGAAAAAAACCCGGCACTAAGGCATTCACTCTTATCTTGTCGCCATGACGATTAGCTACTTCAATGGCAAACCATTTTGTATAGGCATCAATCGCTGACTTGGCCATGCTGTAACCCAGGACTTTGGTTAATGGTCTGACGGTACTCACCGACGAAATATTCACAATACTTCCCGTTTCTTCTTTAACTAGTTCGGCGCCAAAAATCTGAGTAGGCAAAAGGGTTCCCCAAACATTTAAATCGAGCGCTTTTTTCATTCCGCTCATGCTGAGGGAAAATATATCGGCCTCGGGTTGTAAAACTGCCTCGGGTACGTTACCCCCTGCAGCATTTACTAAGCCGCTTATTTTTCCAAAACGTTGCAAAATCAAATCCTTTGCGCGCTTTAATGAATCTTCATCCATGACATCAGCCTGCACAAAAAAAGCAACCCCTCCTTTTGCTTCAATATCCTTTACCGCTAACAGACCTTTAGGCTCATCACGTCCTAAAATAACTACATTTCCTCCTGCCAGTGCTATGGCTTCACTAAAGGATTTTCCAAGGATTCCATAACCTCCCGTTACAATTATTACTTTATCTTTTAAAGAAAAAGATTCCGTTGTTCCACTACTCATTCCGTTTACATTTAAGAATTTAGCCCGCTAAAGAGCGTAATAATTTCTAAATATAATAGATTAAGTTTGAAAATTTAGCACTTATACTGCCCGATCTTAGCGTAATACTAAAAATATTTACGAAAACGTTGTCGTAGAAAATAAATAATTAACGGAATTTAGTTTTCTATAGGCATCGTAGTACAACTAAATAATTTGGAGAATGCCACTTCCCCTAT
>JBILDL010000286.1:0-3940 GCA_044352635.1 Saprospiraceae bacterium
TGGAAAATGCTCAGACTTATCCAGATGTTACCGTTTGGAACGATTTTGATAAAATTTCAACAGGGAAAGATCAGCAATTAGAAGAGGCTATTCGCTTGCTTTTAGCTGAGTTAAAGTAATGTAAAGTGTTGTCCTCCAAGGTAAAAGACTAATTTGGAATGATCTTTTGCCATGGAGGACAACATTTTTATAAACAACAACGATTTATTTCTTTTTACTTATCTGAACAGAATATCGAAGGTTGATGAGGTAATCAGCAAAGGCAGCATCTCCGTTTCTAAACTGACCTGTTATTTTAGATGTCTCGATGTCGGTAACACTTTGTGGCCTGCTTCTTCTCACCGCAATAGGCACACTTAACTGAATATTCGTACCCCCTTTCATATAATTTATTCCCGGCTCAAGAGAAATGATGCTCCCGGGTCTCCTGAATCCTAAACTTCCGCCGATTACATCTCTAACAGGAACGCCTTCATATCGTGCGCCAATAATGCCGGAAAACCCCTTTTGATTACTACCCGTCATGAGCCCTGCCCGAAAACTAAATTGATCGGTAACAGACATGATGGATTCGTTTTTTAATATCGGGTTTAACGTTTCTCTAAAAGTACGAACGCCATTCATCTCTCTTGGATTTGAAAGATAATAACCAGTAATATAACCCGTTATACCTGAAAAAATGGATTGGTAATATTGAAAATCCAAGGATATTCCAAAGCCTCCATCGCCTGGTTGAATAGATTGATCCACAGGACGAACCTCGGAACCACCATTCGGCCCGACATTGTAAAATAGATCCAATGCCTGGTAATTTCCCGTAGGTAGCTTTATAGAAAAACCAGCCGCTAAGGCATGCTTTTTTCTTCCCGGCGCCACTAACCAATAGCCGAGACCCGTCCGAATATCTCCCAAACCTCTTGAAAAGGTAGTTCTTCTCTCTTTTCGACCATGTTCGTATAAAGAGGATCTCGTGTTAATAACAAATGGAATATCACTGGTGAAGAATAGTCTTTCTGTTAACCCATGTTGTACACCTATATTGAAGGCACTAGTGTGATTAATAACCTCCGTTCCATTCGATACCCTGTCCGCTTCTTCTTCCAATCCTTTGAAATGACGAAACGATTTAAAATATCGAAAATCTCCGGAAATATTCCATGCTCCTTTTAATCCGGCCTCAGCATGGCTGTTAGGATTTAAACAAGACCCAACGCCTCTTATGGCAACACAGCCCTGACCTTGTAAGGAAAAGTTCGTAAGGATTATTGATAAAATTAAGATAAGATGTAATTTCATTTTCAAAGGTGATTTTATATAACAAAGGTCGGTTTTGTATCCGGATATTGAGGCTAATGAAAAACGATTAAAAGCGAATGATAGGTTAATGTTTCTTTACACTTACTCTTTTTGTCTTATTTTACATGATTAATAATTTTAACGCATCTTAAATAAAGGTTCCTTGAAACGTTTTTATTTCGGTTTAATTTTGTTTAGCCTGATTGGTTTAGGTGTAGTTCAATACAGGTTTTTTATACTCAGTTTGCAATTAGCTAATGCCAGATATTCTATTCAATTAAATGAAACTTTGGGATTGGTCGGTAAGTATTTATATTTAGAAACGCCTCTGACCACCCTGGTTTCATCAAGCCTTAAAGGAAAAATAGCTGATTATGAACCAAATAAAATGTATGATAATGCAGCGGCGATCCAGTTAGAGCAGTTTTTAAGAAAACGATTTGAAAAGGTCGGGGTAAAGGTTGATTTCGCCTTCGCATTGTATAATACGCAGGAAAATGTGGTCTTGCTCAAATCATCAAATTATGTAAAAAATATCCCTCCTGATTTTTCTGAACCTCTGGATGGCTTCTTACCTTATCAATGTAATTGCCCTCTAAGCCTTTATATTCAAAACAAAAATCTGGTTCAATATTTTTTAGCTGAATCAAAAAATATTTATCTCCCCGCATTAATCTTGATTTTCTTGTTGTTGATTGGCGGAATTGGTGCCTTCGTGGTCTATGAAAAAGTACAATTTCAGGCAAAATCAAAACAAGATTTTTTTAACTTCCTGACCCATGAATTAAAAACACCCGTTTTTACTATGTCTATTGCCTCTAAAATGTTAGAAAATTATAACCTCAATGAAAAAGCCTTAGAAGCAGTTCATATTATTAAAACAGAAAATAATAAACTTAAAATTCAAATCGAAAGAATTTTGGAAATGGTGGTCGCTGATAAATCTATGCCCCAATTGGAAAAGGTTAATATCGATCTATCCCCATTTTTCTTAAGCCTGGCAAATGATTTTTCTACCCAGATTAGCCAGGACTCATCCGTCTGTTTTACTCACCAGATAGAAATATTTTCTCGTTCTATTTTAGCAGATAAGCACTACTTACAGAACGTTTTTATGAACCTGCTGGAAAATGCAAAAAAATTTAAAACAGGCACAGTGCATATTCAGCTTATCGTAAAACATGTTAATGATGAAGTCCTAATTGATATTATTGACGATGGTTGGGGTATTGAAAATAAATTCCAAAAGTTGATTTTTAAACCTTTTTTTAGAATAAAACAGTCAGCAAATGTTCAAGGCTACGGCCTGGGTCTGAGTTATGTTAAAAAAATGATTAAGTTTCATCAAGGTAAATTAATTTTGCATTCAACACTTGGAAAAGGGAGTAAATTCACAGTAATATTACCTTTAATTAAAGACTAACTATATGATTTATAAAGTCTTATTGGTTGAAGATAATGAAAATTTAGGCTATATGCTTAAAGAATACCTGGCTATGAAAAACTTTCATATAGACTGGGTTACCTCAGGAAGTTCAGCTAAAAATTTTCTGAAAAGCAATAAACCAAATTTAATTATTCTCGACGTCGGTCTTCCTGATATAGATGGTTTTCAATTGGCTCAATGGATAAAAATGGAGTGCCCTTCTTTGCCTTTCCTATTCCTTACCGCCAGGGTGTTGAAAATTGATGTTTTAAAAGGTTTTAATTTGGGTGCAGAAGATTATATCAAAAAACCTATCGATGAGGAAGAATTAGTAATGAGAATGATCGCTATTTTAAATAGAACAAGCAAAGAATCTGTTATTCCAACTTCCAATATAATTATTGGCTTGTATCATTTTAATAAAAACACAAGGGTTTTATCTTCCCCAAATGGAGAGAGAAGATTGACAGCTATGGAATCAAAACTATTGGTCATGCTGTCCAATAAGTTGAATCAAGTGGTGGAAAGATCCCTTTTGTTAAATGAAATATGGGGAAATGATGACTATTTTTCAAGAAAAAGTATGGATGTTTTCATTTCCCGCTTACGTAAGTATTTGGCGGAAGACCAAAATATTAAACTTTTAAATGTTCATAATACTGGTTTTATTTTGAACCTCGAATCCGAATCGGTTCAATAATCCAGCAAATTCTTTTGGTGAAAATACCGTATGATTCGATACATTAACAATCCTGCAGGCCCAAACATAAAGGTAAATAGAAAACAGGGCACTAAAAACACCTGCTTTATATTTGCCTTTTGCCCATTGTCCAATATATAAAGTCCTGCCATGAGATCAAAAGCTAAATAGTGAATCCAGCCAAGTAAAACAGCTTGTTCACTTTGAAATAAGGTCATTAATCCTTGTAAAGTGCTGAATTCTTTGAAATCGTCCATCTTGAAAGTGGAAAATACCATCCAGGCGTAAACCACCGATAATAGAAAAATCGTGAAGCCAAATACGATTCTTCTGGTGTATTTCATATTAGGTAAAAATATAATAAATAACCAGGTGAGTAAGGCAAGTAAATTGACTGATTGGAAGGCTTGAGTATAATTCATTTTTTAGCGTTTTTTTTGTTTAAATAGGATTGATAATATTCAAATACCTGGTTGTCGCCCATTCCAAGGTTTGGAAAAAAAAGGGAAAACGCCTTG
>JBILDL010000016.1:0-12810 GCA_044352635.1 Saprospiraceae bacterium
TTCTCTTTCCAGCCATTGGAAAAGAGCTCCTGTCGCAGCTATTTTTCCAGAGCTTATGGGTATTATCCGATACTCTTTTTCTCTTAACTCAGCGATACTTATTTTAGAACAATGCTTTCTTATTTTGTTAAATACCTCTTGTATTTCCAAATTATTTTGAATGGTAAGGTAGATCCATCGCGCAGGAACCCTGTAAAGAATAACGCCTAAACTACTATTTTCAGAAAAAACCAGCGCGTTTTCTACCGTTCCGATCATAGCAAGTTTTTCATACCATCCTATGGCTTCAGACAGATGATTTTTGTTTAAACTTTCCATGGAATCTAGTAAGATAGCCTGAAGAGAAACAGGATAATCTGTCTGAATTTTTTCTGTTAAAATCTGATTCAGCTGGGAAGCAATTTTACCCGAAATGCCTCCCGATAACTCTTGGCATCGTAAGATTTGATTTACTATTATTTCTAAAAATGAAGTGGGGGTCTGATCGATTGTACCTAAATGTTCAAACCATTTTTTTTCATCAATAACTTCAATAAAAGATTGAATTTCAATGGGATAAGATTTACCCGAAGAGGTGACAAAGCCTGAAACTAATTGGGGGGAATTAAATTGAAAATTTTGCCCCAACTGGATCATTTGTATGGAAATTTCTGTTACCTGTAGTTCTGTGAGCGCAACAGATTCATTCTTTCTACCTAAAAACACGTCATTATTTGTCAAAGGGGGTAAACAATGCCAATGATTATCGTGCTGCCAGATAATCGATTGAAAGGGTGTCCCATTTGGAATGCTAACCAGCTGGATATAAGCCTCTTCCACTGCTGGCTCTATGCCAATTACGAATTCGTCCGCTGAATCATTGGCAAATAATATATCTAATTGGGTGACAAATTCTTCAGCCCGCGCTATTTTTACTTTTTGTGTTCCTTGGGTCACTAAATAGAGAGGAAAATCAGGGCCTTCCAATGGATCTGAAAGCCATGCGATCCAGGCCTCTTTTTCATACTCCGTTCTGTTCTTCCAGTCCGTTTTGCTTATCCAATCCCTAAAAAACGCACGGTTTATCATTTCCTGGACTATATCATTTTTCGTACCTGGAACAATAAAACTTCCTCCGTTTTTGGAAGAGTAAGGTATAGGGATAATCTGTATGAACTCACCTAAATCCTTTTTTAACGCTGAAGAAATAATTTCAGGAGAACTACTATCCCATTCTGTTAAACTAAGTTTTTTGGAAGAGGGACTCCTGAAGTTTACTGCTTTTAGTGCATGCCACCAGTTTTCAACGTCCTGAGCAAAGGTTATAGAAGGAAGATTTAAATTATTTGGAATATTTAAATGACCTAAAATTTCATATAATGAGCTTACTTTTTTATCATCGGCGGAAAGAGTAACGATAGCAATGTTAATGTATTGACCTAAAGTGGAGGGATCTATCTCTTTTATTAAATGGTCTGTTACATTTCCAGAGACAAAACAAGATTCCTGTACATGAAAAAGTTTTCCTTCTTTGTCTATCCAAATGAGAATTTTTTCCATTGAATAACCTGGTAAATGCAAGTTTATAAACTGTGCACCCAAGAACGATTTTTCCCTATGTCTGGAGCTGCCTCCAAATAAAATGCCTGTTTTTATCTTCATCCATTAATTGATTATAAACAATGTAGAGATACGCTGCTGTTCGCCTTGTATAGATAGCACGTACGTTCCTTTTTCCCAAAGGGTACCATCAAGCTGTATTTTTTGTTGAAAGGAAGGGTATAATTGTTTAAATATTAGTTTCCCAGATAAATCATGAATTTCGAGTAAAGCGTCTCTTTTAACCAAAAAAGCCCATTCTACCTGAATTAGACCGGCACTTGGATTTGGAAAAATGGTGCAGGTAAGCGCTGGGGCCAGAGTTGTCGTACTGACCGAATTATCAATTTTAACATGTAGGAAATTTAGGGGGATAAAACCACCCGCCCCATTTGAAAGGATATATCCAAAAATATCCTGAATACTGTTTTTATTGGTGTGAACATAATTGATTAAGCTGGATTTTATCTCGGCCTGCGTAAAAAATTGGCCTATTTTTAAGGTGTCTGTTCTTCTAAGTATAACCCCGTTTTTGGGTAATGAGGTAATAATAAACTTCAAGGCGGTATCGGCAATTCCTGGACTATTTACCGTCAGATTTAGTGGAGTGATGAAGTTTTTACCACCTGATTTAACCAACAAGGTATCCGATTTGGCTAATGTTGGCATTTGCGGCGAGGAAGTGGAACAAAATTCAATGTTCCAGCTTTCAATGGATCCTGCCGTAATACTTTCTCGTTTAACCACTCGGAAGCGAAGAATCCAGGTACCTCTTAAAGGTTCTCCTTTAAAAGCTGAAAGAGGTTGATTTGGCTTAAAAACAATGGCATCATCTGGCGGACAAATCAAGTCTTTGGGTGATTCATCATCAAATCCGAGGATAAATTTATTGGTCAGCGCACATCTCTGGTCGAAAAGAATCACTTCAGTACCTTTTGGGCTAACGAGGGATACCCTTAAATTTCTTACATATTCAAACGTTGCTTTTATGAGTGGGATATTAATATCTTTTATGTTTCCATCTTCATTTATCACAATAGAACTCTCTACGGTAGGCGTTCCCTGTCCCGGAATAGTAAGAAGATTATTATTTCTGCTTGCTTCACATTTGGTTACTGCGGTGTGAAAAGTTGAAACCGGGGACCATTCGCCGACAATACACGCGTTATTTGCCCGCACTCTCCAATAAAATAGTTGATTGTCAGCCAGAAATGCGGTGGGAGTGAATGTTCCTGTTTTAAGACCTTGGGAACTACTTACCAAGTCGTCCTGACCAAAGCGGGGAGAGGTTGATAATTGAAAATCGTACGTTTCGGCATTTGGTAAAGTGGCCCACTCAAAAGGGGTGGAGAGTATAATTCCTGACTGTCCATTTAAAGGCCTGGTAGTTTTCAGGCCACTAAAATCTGTCGATAAAGTTTGGATAAATGCTTCCTGGAGGTACACCGTTCCCGCTGATGTTTTCGCTGTAAGTATCAATGGTAGGGTATCTCTGCGAATACCTTTAAAAGAGAGGGTCAATTGAACAGAATCACCTGGTTTTACAGGGTTTTTACTAAATGAAAATGTAGCATCTGCAGGAAGACCGCTCTGAACACCGAGCGTAAGGGTAGAATCAAATCCCAGGGCACTATTGGTAGTGATATTAAAAACGGCATTATTGGGTAAACAATGTAAGGGAATTCCTGCGGGCGCTAATTTCCAGGTAAAAAGAGGCGCTGTCGGATTTTCAATGACAAATTCTTTTTCCGAAATCTGAAAAAATATATTATCAGCCGCTTCGATTAAAAGTCTGGCATTTCCCGAGCTTACCTGAGGCAGCGTAACAAGGGCATTACCATCATTTGGCGTATTTAAAGCCAGCGTATATGGGAAGGTTAATCCCTTATCTACTGATAGTTTTATATGCACAAACTGGCAATTAACGGGTAATTTATTGGTTCCGGCTACTTGCCAGGAAACGTTGATGGTTCCCCCGGCGACAGTTTTAGATGAAGGTGTATTCACTATAAAAGGCCCTGCCTGATCGGTCACCTTACATTGTACATCTTTCCATACGACGGCACCACCTTGAGGGTTATTATCCCTTACGGTAACGCGAAAAGATAAGTTCCTGGCATAGTTTGGTAAAATTTCCACTCTGGATGCACTTCCAGCCAGTAAACCTGGCATTTGAGGAAATATACGAAAGGATTCCTCAACGGCGGGGAAGGAGCGGAATAGGGGTGAATTATTCTTTGGCTCTCCAAGGGGGGTCGTAGGACCGGAATCCATCTGTTCCCAATTATAAGTCAATTTATCATTATCGGCATCCGTTGCCGACGCCTCCAGTTTAAAGGGCGTGGACATGGGAATTGAAAATCCGTTTTTATAAGCTAATGTTAATACGGGTACATCATTTGGTGTTGGTATATTTACACCACAACCAGCTCCTGCTCCTGTTTGTACAAAGGGAATTAAATCGTCCAAACTTCCTCCGTGAAAATAGTCATCTACATTGAATTGATAATTATCAGGACCACAAGCACTTGAATAAGACATAATGGTAGAACCTCCTCCTGGCTCAAACCCTTCGCTAGGTGCTACATTGTCCTGATTTCCCTCGCAACTGTTAAATGAGTGAGAACAGGAAAATTGATGCCCCAATTCATGGGCAAATACGTTGAGCGTGATGCTCAATAGGTTAGATGAATAATGACAGGTAACCCCACGGGCTTTACCGCTACTGCATACATTTCCCAATGTGGCAATACCCACCACGCCACCACTGCATCCTGAAGTGAATATATGGCCAATATCGTAACTATTTGCCCCAACGATGCTATTTATAACGGCGCCATTCTGATTTAATAACTGAGTAAGATTGCTGGGTTCTGGGAACGGATCCTTTTCGGCATCAAAAAATATTAAGGAATCATTTTTTGCAATCAACTCCAGTTGTACCGCTGCTTCCCTCAATAAAATCTGATTCATACGGTTCACTGAAGTAACAAAACTAGTTAATACCGATTCGATGGTACCCCCCTTTGCTTTAGCGTATTCAGCCGTACATGAAAGGGCAAATCGATATTTTTTTAAGGTTATGGTAGAATTTCTTAGACTGCTACCAAAAGAAATGGCATTTTCCTGCGCTCGTATGACATCCTCAATGCTCTTTTCTTTTGTCTCACATTTTACCGACGAGGCTTCGGGTATTACCCTGTTTTTAGCATCATAACTTATTGAAAATGAAGGATTATTAGGGTCAGGCTCGACAAACCATTCTTCACCACCTTTTTTAACAACGGCAAATATTTGACTGGAATTTAATTCCAAACGTATGGATAGCTGTTTATTTGAGGATGCCTGTCCCGAGAAGGCTCTAATATTGGGATATTTATCAGCAAGCTCCTTAGCCATTACCTTTTCTTCCTTTAAGTCAAAGGAAATTAATTCCCCATTCGGATGGGGTAAAAAAACAGTCGTTTTTTCTTTTTGGTATAATGCTTTTTTCAATAGATCTATGTCCACGCTCCATCGTCTTCCCTCATCTATTTTTAATGTTTTAACATTGGCCTGCGAGGTAATCCATTGACTTTTCCAATAGGATTGAGCTGAGGCAAAACTGTAAAAAAATAAAAGCAAAAGTAAAAGGGGAGCACGTGAACAGAACATAAATATTTTTTTCATTAGGGTATAATAATACAAAAATAAGAACCTTATTCATAACATTTTAAAAAGTAGCACCAAGTTGAATATTACCTATATGAAAAATAGGGCCAGTGGCTGATTTTCGTCCTTGATATTTAAATAAAAGTCGAATATTTCTCCCTATAATTTTTTCAAATTGGAGGGTCCACTGCCAATTATTTCCTATTTGCAACCCCTGTAAGAGCGCAAATGACGCTGGACTGTTTTTCAAACCACTGTACTGAATAAAAATATTTGACATTTGTCCCTGGACAGATTGACCTTCCTTTGCATTCCATGTAGTAGAAAAGCTTACCTCCCGTTTATTTAGGGTTCCGGTATTTTCGCTCCATTCCCGCGGAGTACTCTGATCGTTTGTGAACGTTAACAGGGAACGAAATGAGTTGGTAGGTAAAAACTGAAGGGTTACACTACTTTTTTGTGTGTTCATATCAAAATTCTTTTCAGGAAATCTTTCCGCTTTCTGTGCATTGCCGCCTTTACCCAGCTCCGTACGAAGCAACCATTTTTTCGACATATTCCAACGTAATTTTAAAAATGCCTCTCGCTGCACCCGCATTTCTGAACCGATAGTCTGTAACCATTTTTGAATTTGTTGATTATTTCCCATTTGGATATCCCATAATTTATGACCCTTGTTTACAATCAGAACATTCCTTTGCTGGTAAATCAGAGATACAACATTTGGGTCATCTATGCTGACGGAAAAAGGATTTAAGGACATTAATCCCTGGTCATCCGTGGTTTTTTTATCCATTCTCCAGGTTGAGTTCCACTGCCATCGGGCATATTTTTTAAATAATTTGCCTTTATATCTGCCGGGGTCAACGGTTACGGATTGGGTGAAATGCAGAAACCTGGTTGGTAAATACTGGTTGCTTAAGGTATTAACTCTGATGAAATCAGCCTGGTCTTGAAAGGGGGCAATCATCATTTCTTGTTGTTGTAAAATGCCGTCCTGGTTAAACAACGAGTCCAGCCAAATATGCGTCCCCTCTCCCGGAGCAACTTTTATGTAAGTATATTCCAGTCTTGGTTCCTGACCACTTCCTCTTTCATACACCGTATTACCCCGAATTAAACCTTTAAAAAACGAACCATCCCCCTGAACTTGTCCAAGTAAAACCCCTTTTGACGAAATATTATTTGTTAATCTGTCCATAAAGGACAAATGTCTGTATTGCCATATTTGTTTCATTTTAAAATGATTACTCAAAGTATGCGTTCCTTCCAACTTGATAAAGCGCGCTTTGTAACTCAGCTGAAGTTTTTCTTTTACGGGTAAAAAATCTGTTCTGTTCTGGAGTCGTAATGTGAAGGTATTTGCCTTTTTCTCAGGCGATTTTACGGAAAATTGTACTTGATGATAAGCAAAGCTACTGGAGTGAATCAGGGAAGTTGTCGGGTTCTGTTGTACTTTTCTTTCACCTTCCATTTGACCACCAAATTGCCACTTATTTTTACCCGATAAAATATGCATGAATTGAATGTTGGGTCTGGAGAAGGAGGTGTTTTCGCCCGAATAATTTGCTGTTACCTGATTAAAGGCGCCGGTAAAAGAAGAATTTTTATTGGACCAGATGGCGGCCGCATTTTGTCGTACGCCGTTAAAAAGCCCTTGTCGAAGATAATGTTCTATTTGGTAGTCTAACTTGATACCTTGCGGAGCGCTATAATTGATTTTTAGACGGAGGGTGTTTTCGTTATTTTCAGGGAGATCAACCTTCCCTAACTGGTTTGTGAGCCCCCAGTCTCTTAAAAAATCAGGCTGGCGAATGGGTTCTAATGCGGCATATTTTTTACTCACAAACTCATGGCTCAGCGCAATGTCAAGTACATTTACAGGAGTGCCTAAAGGAGATTGCCATTTCCATTCATTCCAGCTCGCCAGGCCCGTGTTCATTGTATTTTTATAGGATGAAAAGCGATTATTGTCTTGATGGGAAAGTCCCATTTCGGTTCGCCAACTTATTTTTTTTAATATATTACTCACCTGACCCATGGTTAAGATGCTGTTTGCTAAGGGAAAAATGACAGGAATGAAGGGGTCATATTGGCCCTGAGGCTCACAGGTAACAGGATCAGGGGGCACATATTCATAGATCCTATCGTTTCCAATGAGCTGGGTGGACAGTTTGTAATTTCCCTTTCCTGAAGAGGGTACGCCAAATTTCACGGTGTATTTATCTGAATTAGATTGATTAACATATATAAAAAAAGTATCTGTTTTTCCGCAGGGCAAAAGCGTGTCCCGTCGGGCATAATAAGTTCGGGTAGGATCGGCATCATCGGACATTTCCCAGCCAGGCAGATGTAGTTTTTCTAACGGCGAAGTGGAATTCGCCAGGGCGTTAATATCTTCTTCTTTCAAATCCCGGAACCGCTGGCTCGTTTTACTGTCTTGTTGTGTGAGTCCATTTATAAAAAAGGTACCATGCTTATGTTGATATTGACTGTTGAAAGCCAGGATGGATCTGTTTTGCCCGGTATTTGCATATTCAAATTCTACGACCACCCGAGTTTCTCTTAACATCAATTGGTTGGGGGTAAAAATGAGTTCACCCCGGTTATAATCAATAACATAATCTCCGGAAGTACCCCTGATGGCTTTTTTACCATTGATAAAGACCTTTTCAGTCCCAGCCAGGATAACGGTGATGGCACCTGTGGCAGGCGTTGAAAGTCTGTATGGCCCTTGGTTTCCCTCCGACACATCTAAGGTAACCCGTTGAAATTGTCCTCTTGAAAATGAGGCACTTCCTGTCGTCTCCCATTTATTTTCTTTGTCAAAAAAATGTAATTTGAGACCCTGTACTTTCTTATAAAAATTATTAAAATGACTTTGATCTCTTTGAATTTCAAAATCCCCGGCAGTAAAATGAAACTGATCTTTTTCCAGGGCAATAAAAACTTTATCAAATTCTTGTAGTTGCAGGGTATTACCAAAGGCTTGAATAGGCAAATTTTCATCCGTTATGGCAGCTCTGATGGTGAAGCCGGGCGCAATTTCTCCGGTAAGCTGAAGATTTAACTGGGAATTAAGGACAAGATCTTGTCTGTTACCAATTGATATTCCTCTCATAAAGCCACCGCTATATTCAATTCGTCGAAATTCGTCGGCCATAGAAAAAGACGCTAATTCAGATTTTCCCATCAAAAAAAAAGTTTCAAGGGTGTCGGGAATAAGCAAGAAATCAGAGGATTTGGTGCTTGTCCATTCCTTTGGAAATGTTCTGTATCGAATAAGCAGGGGAGTACCTTTTTTAAATAATGGACCGTTTCGCCATTTTAAAATGCCGGAAACCATAAAATACAGGCTATCCGGCACTGGAATAAGTGGATTGATTTGAAAAATACTGACAGAGGATGAAAAAATTGGTAAACTGTCCAATAATATGTCTCCCCCCTGGAATATGATCTTTTTTTCATGCATATTTCCCCAATCTGCCATGTTTTGTGACATAACATTGAAGGAAAGGAATAAACACATTAAAAAATACCATTTAGGCATACTTATTTTTATTTTCAAACTTTTCGTTGTGGAGCTTACTAGTTGAAAACTTTATATTTCAATAGGTCTCTCCTTTATTTTAACTTGTTTTTCAAACATTTTGTCGAAAAAAAACCTATTTTTGTTCTTTTCTTTTTTATTTTAAGTTAATCAATATGACCATGAATCAAAAATTATTACTATTAATTTTAGTGAATGGACTATTATTTGAACTGGGATTTTCACAGACGTCCCTGGATAACAAATGTAGAACTATTGACGGTACTTTTAATAACCTCTCAAACCCTTCCTGGGGTGCAACAGGTTCAAATCTGATCAGACTCGGAAAAGCTGCTTACCAGGATGGTATTTTTCAACCTTTCACAGGTAGGATTAGTAGCAGGGCTATTAGTAATGAAATTTTTGCTCAAGATGAAATTGATATAAAAGATCCATCAAATTTAAGTGATTTTTGCTGGGTTTTTGGACAGTTTATAGATCATGAATTTGGATTAACACCAAATAATTCAGAAAGATTTGATATTTCCGTGCCTCCTGGAGATATTTGGTTTGACCCAAATGATGAGGGGAATGCGGTTATTCAAATGAAACGCAATTTGTTTGATAAAAATTCTGGAAATTCCCCATCTAATCCCCGACAGCATGTCAATATGGTTACCTCTTTTATTGATGGTTCTGCTGTCTATGGCTCAGATATATTGAGGGCAAACTGGTTGAGATCGTTTAAAAATGGAAAACTTAAGGTGTCTGAAGGTAATTTATTACCTTATAATACAATAACCGGAGAATTAGATTCTCCAATAGATCCTCTGGCTCCAGAGATGGGAAATGATACTGGGGAAGAGTCAAAATTGTTCGTTGCAGGCGATGTTCGTGCCAATGAAAATCCGTTGTTGGCATCAGTTCATACTCTTTTCGTTCGGGAACATAACAGACAATGTGATTTAATCAAATTAAAAAATCCTTCCTGGTCCGATGAAGAAATTTATCAATATGCCAGAAAAGTAGTAGGGGGTTTTATTCAGCAAATTCTTTTTAATGAATGGTTACCCTCAGTGGGCATTCATTTACCTGTTTATACTGGCTATAATAGTAACGTAAACCCATCGGTAAGTAACGAATTTACCGGGGCAGGTTTTAGATTGGGTCATACTCTGTTGAGCAGTAAAATAAGAAGATTAAATCCTGATGGTACCCCTTTTCAAAGTGCGCTTGACCTCAAACTTAGAGATGTTTTCTTTAAGGTGTCAGCAATTAGGGAAAGTGGCGGTATTGAGCCCTTCCTTCAAGGCATGGGGTCGCAAGTTCAACAGCGTTTTGATTCAAAAATTGTGGACGACATTCGTAATTTTTTGTTCGGTAAACCAGGACAGGGAGGTTTTGATTTGGCTGCAATAAATATTCAGAGGGGACGAGAGAGAGGGCTGCCTTCCATAAATGAATTGAGAAAGGCTTTACAATTGCCTCCTTATAATTCTATCGCTGATATAAATCCAGATAATGTAACGCTGACCAGAAAGTTAGAGTCACTTTTCAGGGATATTGAATCTATCGACTTATGGGTGGCCTTGCTCTCGGAAAGGAAGTCGGAAGGCACTATTTTTGGAGAAACAATGAAGCATTTTTTATTATTTACATTCACAAATGTAAGAGATGGTGACAGATTCTATTATGAAGTAGATCCCGTGTTAAGTAGCGTTGATAAAAATTTAATCCGTGAAGTGAAATTTAGCCATTTGGTCCTGGCTAATACAGGCATTAAAAAAATGCAGTCGCTGGTTTTTAATCAGGTGAACTATCCTGATGTTTGTGAAAAAATGGATATGGAAGCTTCTTTTAGTTTTAGAAACGTAAACGAAGTGCCTATTTCCAATATGGGCGTGTATTTTTCAAATCAGGTGATTCGTTCGACCAATGCATTGGGGGAATTTTCAGTAAAAAATTTATCGGCTTGTAAAGCTTATGAATTTGTTCTCGCCACCGATGTGGCCAATCCTTTAGCGGGCCTGTCCACAAAGGATATTCTTTTGATTCAAAATCATATTCTTGGAAATAACAGAATTAAATCTATACCCTCATTAGTTGCCGCCGATGTTGATAATTCTGGCGTGGTTTCTTCTCTGGACATTATTATGTTGCGAAAAATACTTTTAGGTTATACTTCAAATTTCGTAGTTGAGAATAGCTGGCAATACGTCACTTCATCTGCTTCTGTTATGGGAATATTTCCAAACAAGGTGAAATTTCTGGAGAGCAATCCTTACGGGACACGTCAAGATTATTATCTGGTCAAAAAGGGGGATGTTGATGGTGATTGGTATAATGAGTCGACAACTGAGTCTGTGGCCGCTTCTATAGTTATCGGTGAAAATGATTTTATAGCTGGTCAAGAGGTAAATTATCCCATTCAATTTTCGGAAGGAGGACGATGGGCTGGCTTTCAATTTTCGTTAGCCATAAATTCAGATTTAGTTGAACTTGAAAGTATTCAGCGTTCAAATTTACCCGATTTTTTTGAGGCAAATCTTCATTGGAATAAAGAGGGCAACATGGTTCACGTTTCGTGGAATTATTCTGGGGTAAATGTTCCCTTTTTTGAAAAAAATCAGCTCTTATTCAACTTGAAATTAAAAGCAAAAAAGCAAGGGTATTTTAGTGAGGCGATAACCTTTGCAAAAGATGGTCTTTCTCCGGAAATTTATCAGCCTGATGCTACGTCGGGAAAAATAGATATAACAGTTCTGCCAAACCAAATTAACAATTTTACTACCTATTCACCTTTTCCTAATCCTTTTTTAGAGGAAACTAACATCCCATATACTCTGAATGCATCTACCTTTGGTATATTAAACGTATATGACTTAACAGGAAAATTGGTTTTAGAAGAAAGAAGATTAATGGCATCGGGAAAGGGAAACTGGCTTATTTCCAGTAACAGACTTTCTCATAGTGGCCTTTATTTTTATGAAATAGTAACTGATTCGGGACATAAAAGTGCTGGCAAAATTTGGTTGCTGCAAAAATAATTTGCAATTTACAGCGAAAATTCGCTAAGTATGAACTCCGAGCATTTCCCAAATCTTTTTAAACCTTTAGATCTAGGTTTTACTCAGCTTAAAAATAGAATCCTTATGGGTTCTATGCACACGGGGCTGGAAGAGGCAAAAAATGGTTTTGAGCGCTTAGCTGCTTATTTTGGAGAAAGAGCAGCAGGACAGGTAGGATTAATGGTAACCGGTGGAATAGCACCTAACAGAGCTGGGTGGGTTGCTCCATTTTCCGCCAGACTTACAAATAAAAGAGCCGTTGTTAAACATCAAATGATTACCGACGCTGTTCATGCTGAAGGTGGTAAAATTTGTATGCAAATCCTTCACTCCGGCAGGTACGGTTATCACCCAATTTGTGTGGCACCATCGGCCATAAAATCTCCCATAAGTCCCTTTAAACCCTGGGCTCTCAGCGATTCTTCCATTAAAAAAACAATATTTGATTTTTCACATACCGCACGTTTAGCCCAGGACGCCGGTTATGATGGTATCGAAATAATGGGCTCGGAAGGTTATTTGATTAATCAGTTTTTAGTAACGCATACCAATCATAGAAAGGATCAATGGGGAGGCTCTTATCAAAATAGAATGGCCTTCCCTCTGGAAATAGTAAGACAGGTCAGAGCAGCGGTAGGTAACGAGTTTATTCTTATTTTCAGATTATCTCTCACCGATTTGATTCCCAACGGCTCTACCTGGGAGGAGGTCGTTTTATTGGCGAAAAATCTTGAAAGAGAAGGTATAAATATTATTAATTCTGGCATAGGCTGGCACGAAGCCAGGGTTCCTACCATCGCCACACAAGTGCCAAGGGGAACTTTTACCTGGCTTACCGCAGAACTTAGGAAAGAACTCGATATCCCCGTAATTGCTACCAATAGGATTAATATGCCTGAAGAGGCGGAATCTATTATTGCAAAGGGTCAGGCAGATATGATTTCTATGGCTCGTCCTTTTTTAGCGGACCCTGCCTGGCCTATA
>JBILDL010000287.1:0-3890 GCA_044352635.1 Saprospiraceae bacterium
TATGATCAGCACTAACCCAGTCTACGGGCAGTTTACCCTGCTCAAAATCTTCTTTGAAAGGGAAGGTAGTATTTGTTTTAAAGGTAAAATAGGCCGTATCGTTGTGTGTTAAAGAGGATTCTCCTACTATCCAGGCTTTTACATTGTATGTACCTGGTTTTGACGAATCAAATCCTTGTTTAAAAGTAAAGAGTTTGTTTTGACCACTATTTACTGCCAACGTTGAGGCTGATTCTGTAACAATAGGCCCACCATTTATTTGATAGGCAAGATTTATGCCAGTCAAATTAGACCTTCCAATATTTCCAATATGGAAGATGACGTTATCGGTAATATTTTCACATGCTGTTTTTCTGCTATTTTTAACATTTAAAGCGACCAAATCGAAGTTAGAGGCAGAAACATTTATGTTGTCAAGCAGGACGCCTTCTCTTTGAACGCCGAGATCACTGTTAAAAACAAATCTAATCTTTACTTTTGGGTTACCCGCGACTCCGGGAAGAACATGAGCGGCTAAGAACCAACCATCTGCGTGTCCATTACCATTCCAAAGCCATCTTTCAGTATCATTGTACCAGTTTGTTCCTGATGAGGGAGAGCCCAATCGAAGCCATGATTTTCCATCGTCTTTTGAATATTCAATCCAAAGACCGTCACAACAGCGTTCAATATCTATTTGGACTCTAAAGGATAAAATGGGATCTTGGGTAGTTCTTGAGAAATCAAAACATGGAGAATTCAAGTAAGAAAGTTCATTTGATTTATGATTGCCATTTAGGTTGGTTCCCCATGATTTAATGCCGCTGAAGGCATTTCGAAGGGCAGATCCGTTAGGAGTGCCGAGTTCCCAGCTATTAAATTGACTTTTAGCATCAACCGTCCAACCGGTAAATTTTTCTTCCAGTGTAGTTAAATATGGAAAAGTGTTAATGGTTGGGATACTTATTACTTTAGCGGTCATGCTATCGTTTTTAACCTCACCGTCTTTATCCATTAGTGTCCAGGCTACGATATTATATTCCCCTGGTGCAGAAAAGTCAAAGGGTTGATCGAAAGCAGTTGTATTTGCACTATCAACACCTACAACGCCCGTATAGAAACCATCGACGGGACGATTTATGGGTACTTCCACCCGATTAATCAAGTAACCGTAAGGAATTAAAGACTGAGGTTCGCCACCGTAGTTAAAAATGGCTACTTTCACTGAATCATTACCTAATCCGCAGTCAGAAAAAGGAGCTATGAGACTAGAAATTCCGAGATCTAATTTCCATCTGGTTTCAATACTAAAAGGTCCAATGGGTCGGCTGGTATCTCCCGCCGGACAGATACTGGCAAGGGAATAGGTATAAATAGTATGTTCGCTTAACTTACTTAATAGCGTATCGTTTTTTGTAATTCGGAAAGTATCTGCATTGAGAATGGGGGAATTTTTAAAAAGAAGTAAGGTAGAAGTTGCTCCCAGTACGGATTGCCAGCCAAGATTGGCTGATTGAGAACCAATGAAACCTGGCTTTACGAAGAAACTGGGGGGTGCCGGACAGGAAGGGCAAGAGCCAATATTTTTATAAACGATACCCGCAGTAGGTAACTTTCCTTTTTGAGAAAACAGCACAGAATCACGTTCATTTCGCAGTTCGTACTGAATTTCTTCATCGTAAAGACCCGTGTTAAAGCGAATAGTTATGGAATCACCTTTATAGACTTGAAGATAAAAAGTTTCTTTACTACCTGATTGTAGGGTAAATCGGTTCACTTTATTCCCAACAATTATTTCTAAGGAAGCATCATTCCAACCATCGAGACCCAGGTCAGCACACTCGAGTTTATAGGTACAAGCAGGGGTATTTTGCCCCATTAACCATACGTTGCAAAATAATGACAGTAGAAAAAACAAGTGGCTGGATGTCAATTTCATATATTTTTAATTAAAGGTCTTTCCTGTTAAACGAATGTACAAATGTTAAAAATAACATTTTAAAAATTTAAATGAAGCAATTTAACAATAATCGCCGTTGAAAAATAATGCATTAATCAAAATTACACCTAATGAATCAAAAGACCTTTATTTTAAACCTTTTTAGTATGAAATTGTTTTGCATCGAAATGAAAGGTTTTGGCTGTATATTCTATTGTTGATTTGGAAAAACTTACGGGTGTCAAGGCACACACTATCCGTATTTGGGAACAACGATATGGGGTAATTACACCCAAACGGACTCAGTCCAATATTAGATATTACCAGGATGATGATTTAAAGCAGTTGTTGAATATCGCCATTTTAAATAAAAATGGACATAAAATTTCAAGAATAGCTCAAATGCAGCCTGATGAAATAAATGAAACTGCTGCTGCGCTATCTTCTATTGATATTTCTTATGGGGCGCATTTAGATGCTTTAACGATTGCCATGATTGAAATGGATGAGTTGAAATTTGATAAGATTTTCAACACGCACATCCAACAACTCGGTTTTGAACGTGCTATGACCGAGCTTATTTATCCTTTCCTGGATAAACTTAGTATTCTCTGGTTGACAGGTTCGATAAGCCCCGTACAAGAAAATTTTATCAGTTTTTTAATAAGGCAAAAAATTATTGCGGCCATTGACCAGCTTCAACCCTCGGAGCATACAACGGGTAAAAAGTGTATTCTTTACTTACCAGAGGGGGAGAAACAAGAGCTTAGCTTGTTATTTATTCAGTTCATGTTAAGGGTCAGAAATTACAGAGTTGTTTATTTGGGGAATGATATTTCAATAGCTGAATTAAAAGTAGCCTGTGGTATAGTAAAGCCGGATTATGTTTGTACCATGATAACCTCATCCTTCGAAACGGTATCTATACAACAGTATGTAAATAACCTATCGAATGAAATATTTAATTGTCAAATTTTATTAAGTGGGTATCAAGTTAATGCACAATCTATAGAACACGGTAAGAATATTCACAAAGTTCAAAGTCTGGAGCAACTGATACAGATAATTTCAGAACAAGAAATAAATGCATAATAGATTCTACTGATATTTTCAGAATTTTATGTTATTTTTAATGATTGTACAGAATATTACAATCTTAATTCATAAAATCGGAAATTTATATCAGATGAAGCCAACCAGATTATTTGATTACATTCATTATCAAATGGAACATTATCCATTGGAGCGATGTATGGGTGCCAAAAACGAACAAGGTGTGTTCGATTTCCTTTCCACGGAAGAAGTAGTTGATTTAGCAAATAAACTGAGTTGCGGTTTATTGAAATTGGGCGTTGGAAAGGGAGATAAAATCGGCGTTGCCGTGTATCAAAATCGACCAGAATGGGTAATTCTTGACATTGCAGTTCAGCAAATTGGAGCTATAAACGTCCCTGTTTATCCTACTATTAGTAGTAATGAATACGTTTATATTTTTAATGACTCCGAAACAAAAATTTGTTTTGTTGGAAAATTAGACCTTTATGACAAGGTAAGTATAGCGCAAAAAGAGGTTCCCTCCCTTAAAGAAATTTATACCTTCGACCCACAGGACGGCCGACCATTTTGGAAAGATATTCTGACGGATGAGGGAATGGATCGCTTGGAAGGGTTGAAAAATGACGTTAAAGCGGAAGATTTATCTACCATTATTTACACATCGGGTACAACGGGTGTTCCAAAAGGGGTAATGCTTTCGCATCACAATATAATTTCCAATGTGGAGGCTGCAGCAGCTATTATTCCTGTTCAAAATGGAGATAAAGTCTTGAGTTTCCTTCCTATTTGCCATATTTTTGAAAGGGCCGCTTCATATCACTACCAGTTTAGGGGCGTTTCTATCATTTTTACAGGTACAGATAATTTAGGGGGTGATGAAGGAGATTTGAAAACGGTTCAACCCCATTTCTTTACC
>JBILDL010000288.1:0-3889 GCA_044352635.1 Saprospiraceae bacterium
GCCTGGTTGGCGTGGAGCCAATACTAAAACAGCTGGCGCCAATCATCCCGGGGGCGTTATGGTTCATTTCAACCTCAAGGAAGTTCCAGCTGATTCTATCGTTGTAAAACTTTCATTTCATGAAGCCAATGGCAAATTAATTAAAGAATTTGCTACCAATGCAAAGGAAAGAATGGATAAGCTTACAGATTTAAAAGCAGGTGGAAATCGCTTTGTCTGGAATATGCAATACCCTGGAGCTTTAAGGTTTGATGGCATGATCCTTTGGGCTGCTGCATTAAATGGACCTAAAGCAGTTCCCGGAACCTACAAAGTGGTGTTAACTTTAGGTAAAATTAAACAAGAACAAACCTTTGAAATTGTTAAAGACCCTCGCTCTGAGTCAACTGTGGAAGATTATGCAAAACAATTCAGTTTCCTTATGGACATTAGAGATAAGGTAACAGAAGCTCATCAGGCTATCCTTGACATAAGAGAAACCAGAAAGCAAATTAATCATCTTAAATCAATTTGGAAAGATGACCCTGAAATGAAATCGCTCATTCAAAAAGCGAATGATATAGATAAAGAGATTACCAGAATTGAAAATGAACTTTATCAGACAAAAAATAAAAGTGGTCAGGATCCATTAAATTATCCAATTAAGCTGACTAATAAACTTGCTCACGTTGGAAGCATTACCAATCGCGGAGATTTTCCTCCAACCCAACAGGCAGTGCAAGTAAAAACAGAATTGAGTAAACAGATTAATGCTGAATTGCAAAAATGGGAAACCATAAAATCCACTGACATGGAGGCCTTTAATTCTTCTGTAAAAGAAAAGGGAATAGATGTTTTAAAACTTAAAAAAGAAAACAAAACTTCTTAATTCTTGTTAGTTATGGGAAATAGGAATTTTCCTGTTTCCCATACTAAATACCAAAATATTATGTTCGGATTATTCAAAAAAGACCCTTTAGTAAATTTGCAGAAGTCTTATAATCAATTACTTGAAGAAGCAATGCAATTGCAGAGGAAAGGGGATATTAAAGGTTATGCTGCAAAGATGGCAGAATCTGAAATAGTTATGAATGAAATTGAAAAGATTAAAAAAGGCTAAAATCAACGAATAAACTTTAATCTTTCTCCTTTCACATCTTCCTTTATTTGGCCGTCGTGCCAAACTAAGTTTCCATTAACCATGGTGGTCAAGACAGCTCCTTTCATTGTTTTTCCTAATAATGGGCTCCATTTGCAGTGGTAAGCAATATTTTCAGCCGTTATCTGATACGGAAAATTTATATCTACGATAGCTACATCAGCTGCAAATCCTTCTTCTATGTATCCTCTATTTTTTATGCCAAAACACTCCGCTGGAGAATGGCTCATTTTTTCTACGATTTTCTCCAAAGTAATCAAACCTTTGTGATAAAAATCAAGCATTATCTGAAGGCTGTGTTGTACAAGTGGAACACCAGATGGGGCTGAAAAATAATTTTGCTGCTTTTCAGCTAAGGTATGGGGCGCATGGTCTGTAGCGATAATATCAAGTTTATCTGATAACAATCCTTGCAATAAGGCCGTTTGGTGATCCACAGATTTAATGGCAGGATTACACTTAATTAAACTTCCTAATGACTCATAAGCATTACTGTTGAAGTATAAATGATGCACACAAACCTCAGAAGTTATTCTTTTTTCCTTCAGCGGAATAGTATTATTAAAAAGTTTTAATTCATCCGCTGTAGAAATGTGTAATATATGTAATCTGGTTCCGTAAGATTTAGCCAGGGATATGGCCATTTCCGATGATAACAAGCAAGCTTGAACAGACCGGATCTCAGGGTGATAAGCCATAGGAATTTCTTCCCCGTAAGAGGCAAGATAAGCCGCTTCATTTCGTTTAATGGTTTGCTCGTCTTCGCAATGAGTTGAAATTAAGATAGGTATTTCTGAAAATAAAGTATGTAAAGCGGTAGGATGATCAACCAACATATTCCCTGTACTTGATCCCATGAAAATTTTAACACCACAAACTTCGTCAGAAATCGCTGTTAAAACCTCCTCTACATTGTCATTGGTTGCACCCATAAAAAAAGAGTAATTAGCCACAGAATTAGCGGCGCCTATGGCATATTTCTGTTCAAGTAACTCTTTAGTAATGGCGGGTGGCTTAGTATTTGGCATTTCCATAAACGAGGTTACACCGCCCATAACCGCTGCCCTTGCCTCTGAATAAATATTTGCCTTGTGGGTTAAACCGGGTTCTCTAAAATGTACCTGGGTATCGATAATCCCTGGTATTAAGTGTTTGCCCGTTCCATCTATTTCTATGTCGGCAGAATGACCAATGGATGTTGCTATTTTGTCAATTATCCCATCCTTAATGAAAACATCTGCTATTCTAATTATTCCCCTATTCACCACTTGAACATCACGAACGATAACTGAAGGTTGACTCATTTGTTTTTTATTTCAAAGATAGGTCAAAAAGCAAAATGAGAACAGGGCAGATAAGCACTAAATTTCATAAATTTGTAAAATTTTTAACTATTGAACATGCAACACAAAAACCTGTTAGACCATAAAATTGGCATTTTAGGTGGAGGACAATTAGGAAAAATGTTAGCGATTGAAGCTGCCAACTGGCATTTACCCATATATATCATGGATCAGGACCAGCAATTCCCTGCCGTTCCTTATGCGCCTTTTTTCCAAGCTGGTGATTTTAAAAATTTTGATGATGTTGTTCAATTCGGAAAAAAAGTAGATATTTTAACCATCGAAATAGAACAGATTAATGTTGATGCCCTTTTTTATTTAGAAAATGAAGGTATTAAAGTTTATCCCAAACCATCTACAGTTAAGGTAATTCAAGATAAAGGCTTACAGAAAATGTTTTATCAGGAGCGAAATATTCCGACCGCCGGATTTCAGCTATTTGATGACGGAAAAGAAATTAAAGAGGCTTTAAAAAACAAGCAAATAACCTTCCCATTTGTCCAAAAATCAAGAAAAGATGGATACGATGGTAAAGGTGTTGTGGTAGTTTCTAATGAAAATGATGTAACTAACCTTTTGGATTGCCCTAGTATTATAGAAGAAAGAATAAACATAAAGACCGAAATCAGTATCCTCGTAGCAAGATCAGCCTCTGGTGAACTTATACATTATGAACCTGTTGAACAACACTTTAATCAGGAAGCTAATTTAGTATCCTATTTGATTTGTCCCGCAGAACTTGATAAAGGCACTTTATCTAAAATGAATGAAATTGCTTCCTTAATAGCTATCGATTTAGACTTAGTGGGCTTGCTGGCTATTGAATTCTTTTTAGATGAAAACGATGATGTATTTGTTAATGAGGTGGCACCGCGACCGCATAATAGCGGACATCATACCCAGAATAGTTGTGAAACCTCCCAATTTGAACAGCATTTAAGAGCTATACTGGATTTGCCCCTTGGTTCAACGAGACAACACAGCATTGGAGCAATGGTAAATATCGTCGGGGAACCTGGATTTGCTGGAAAAACGAAATACGTTGGTATTGAGGAATGTATGAAAATAGAAGGTGCGCATTTACATTTGTACGGAAAATCAGAAACAAGACCATTCAGGAAAATGGGGCATATAAATATTGCTGACAAGGACAGAAAAAAGGTATTAGCGAACATTGAAAAAATAAAAAGCACCTTAAGAGTAATCTCCTAAGGTGCTTTAAGGTTAAAAAAACAACCCCGTTTTTATCTGGATTCTCCTGAAATGATATTTCATGATACTTTCCGTTTGAAAAATTTGCCAACCCCTACCAGGGGTATTATCCTTATAACTTAGATTTTGGTACAAGTAGCCTATTTCTAACATAAGACTCGTATTATTTTGTATTTTTCTATGAATACTTAAACCA
>JBILDL010000289.1:0-3880 GCA_044352635.1 Saprospiraceae bacterium
TACTCAGGTTTATAGTGCTACTATTGCTCAGGCGGCTAAAAAGCTAGAGGCATCTGTTGTTATACTTAGTCATTCCTCCAATGGAAAATCTTTAATTGGCAATATTGCCTATCTTTTGGATGCTGGGTCAGTTAGTGCTGCTGTAGATATTCCGGAAACGGATAAGGGTTTTTCTGTTCGAAAGGGGGTGTATTCAAGTAAAGCGCTGGTGAATATTAAAATTAATACGCCAGTAAAGGTAGTATCAGTACTTGGTAATTCATTGCAAATTAGTGTCGTAGGGTCAAATGTGGAGGTTCAACCGATAGCCTTAGACGTTCTTCAACCTGGAATTAAAGTTTTATCTGTCGATAAATTACAAAGCAATGTAACGCCACTTCCGGAAGCTGAGAGAGTCGTTTCAGGCGGAAGAGGATTAAAAGGTCCCGAAAATTGGGGGATAGTGGAAGAATTAGCTGATGTACTTCATGCTACCACGGCTTGTTCAAGACCGGTGTCCGATGCAGATTGGCGGCCGCATCATGAGCATGTAGGTCAAACAGGTATCGCCATTCGTCCAAACTTGTATATCGCTATTGGTATATCGGGAGCAATACAGCATTTAGCCGGCGTGAATAACTCTAAAACGATCGTAGTTATTAATAAAGATCCGGAAGCGCCCTTTTTTAAATCGGCTAATTATGGCGTAGTTGGAGATCTTTTTGACGTAGTGCCAAAACTTACCGAAGCAATTAAAAATTTGAACGCTTAAAATTAATTGGATTATTAATAAATAATCCTTACTTTTGCCGCGCTGTAAATGATTTATATGATCACTAACGGTTAAAATAAGAACATGGGAATTTATTTAACAAAAGAAAAAAAAGCGGACATCTTCCAAACGCATGGCGGATCAGCTACAAACAGTGGTTCCATAGAGGGACAAGCAGCATTGTTCACTTTCAGAGTGCAGGAATTATCTAAGCACCTCCAGAAAAATCCAAAAGATCACTCTTGCAGAAGAACTCTTTTAGCACTGGTTGGAAAAAGAAAGCAATTGCTTCATTATTTGGCACAAAAAGATATCACGAAGTATCGGGAACTTATTGAAAAACTCGGTATTCGTAAGTAATTTTTTTCGATGCGTGTTATTTATAACACAAGTTGTCAAAGTTTTAAAATTGGCTCGAGTATTCTAAATACTCAGCCTCTTTTAGTTTTAGTTGGACAGAGTGACTATAATTTTATAAAGCGTTTTAAACTAGTTAACAAATGGGACAACAGATTCCAATCTCATCGTCCTTTAATTTACCGGATGGTCGACAAGTAACCCTAGAAACTGGAAAATTAGCTTCCCTAGCTGATGGTTCTGTTGTAGTTCGTATCGGTGATACGATGTTATTTGCTACCGTTGTTTCCTCTAAGGAAGCTAAAGCTGGGCAAGATTTCTTTCCCCTCTCGGTTGATTATCAGGAAAAATTTGCTTCCGCAGGTAGAATACCAGGGAACTTTTTTCGTCGTGAAACCAAAATTTCAGATTATGAAGTGCTTATTTCACGCTTAGTGGATAGAGCTATTCGTCCTCTCTTTCCAGACGGTTATATGAATGAAACTCAAGTTATCATTCATCAGATTTCTGGAGATAAGGATAATTTACCCGACGCTTATGCTGCATTGGCAGCTTCAGCAGCTTTAGCTGTCTCAGATATAAATTTCCCCGATTTGATTTCTGAAGTCCGTGTGGCCAGAATTAACGGTGTTTTTCATATTAATCCTTTGCGCGATGCGCTAAAAGAGGCTGATATGGACTTTATCGTTGCCGCAACCATGGATAACGTAATGATGGTTGAAGGTGAAGCTAAGGAATGTTCTGAAATAGATTTAATTGAAGCAATTAAATTAGCACACGAAGCTATTAAGGTTCAAATCCTTGCTCAACAAGAGTTGGCAAATAAAGTAGGGGATAAAGCCCTGAATAAAAGAGTACTTGCGGATATTCCTCAAAATGAGGAAGTAAAAAATCTCGTTGCCCTAAAGTGTACAGATAAAATAGCTGGTATTGCACGCGCTGCTTCTGATAAGGCTACACGTAAAGCTGCGTTGGATAGTGTTAAGAAGGAATTAAAGGAAAATTTACTCGCTGAAATGGGTGAGGAGTGGTTTACTCAAAATCAATCTTTCGTTTCTTCTTACTATGATAAGATCAAAAAGGAAACCATTAGAGGAATTGTACTTAACGAAAAGGTTAGACTTGATGGTCGTGGCCTAAAGGATATCCGTTCTATTTGGTGTGAAGTTGATTATTTACCTTCTACACATGGTTCTGCTATTTTTACCAGAGGTGAAACTCAATCGCTGACTTCCCTTACATTGGGCACCAAGTCCGATGAAATGATGGTGGATATTGCCTACGCCCTTGGATATGAAAAGTTTATCCTTCATTATAATTTCCCTGGTTATTCAGTAGGTGAAGTAAAACCAAACAGAGGGCCTGGTAGAAGGGAAGTGGGTCATGCAAATTTGGCTCAACGTTCTTTGAGACAGGTGATGCCTGATGTTTTTCCATATACTTTACGCATTGTTTCTGATATTTTAGAGTCTAATGGTTCTTCTTCGATGGCGACTGTTTGTGCAGGTACTTTGGCGCTTATGGATGCTGGGGTTCAAATTAAAGCACCTGTTTCAGGTATTGCAATGGGTCTGATTACAGACGGCTCGAACTATGCCATTTTATCGGATATTCTTGGTGATGAAGATGCTTTGGGTGATATGGACTTTAAAGTGACTGGTACCGATAAAGGTATTACCGCTTGTCAAATGGACATTAAGGTAGATGGTCTTCCTTATGAAGTTATGGAAAATGCACTAATTCAAGCTAAAGAAGGTCGCATTCATATACTTGGGGAAATGCTTAAAACCATTGCCGCTCCAAGGGAAGATTATAAGCCTCATGCGCCTAGAATTGTTGAACTAACGATTGAAAAAGGTTTTATTGGTGCCGTAATTGGACCCGGTGGTAAGATCATTCAAGAAATTCAGGAACAAACGGGTACGCATATTTCTATTACCGAAGTAGGTGATAAAGGTATTGTAGCTGTGTCAAGTTCTGACAAAGCAGGAATTGAACTTGCCTTAGATAGAATACGCCGTATTACCTTTATGCCCGCAGAAGGTGATATTTTTGTAGGTGTAGTGAAAACAGTTATGCCGTATGGTGCTTTTGTTGACTTCCATGGTAAAAGTGGCCTTCTTCACGTATCTGAAATTTCACATAGCCGCATTGAAAATGTTGAAGATGTCCTTAAAGAAGGGGATGAAATCAAAATTCAAATCGTTGAAATTGATAAGAAAACAGGTAAAATGAGATTATCAAGAAAATCTATTATGCCTCGTCCAAATAAAAGTCAAGAGGGAGATGCTAAATAATTAATATCTTCACTTTTAAAGGTTATAAAGGGAGTTGCCATTTGGTAGCTCCCTTTTTTATTATCATTTAGTAGCGGCATGCATGCATTGTCTTTTCGCTGGAACACGAATCGTCTTTTTTATTTTGTAAAATATTTATATGCATTAACAATTTTATTTCATCCAAAATCTCGAAGTGAGGATGCCGCATCGTCTAATTCCAAATCACGCATCGCCCTTTCTGACAGGTTCCATCTAATCTTCCAACACTTTAAGCATAAAAATCAAAAAAATCATAGTTCAGACAAGAAATGCAATCGTAAGATTTAGACGTTAAGTTACTCACCTATATTTAGATTGAAACCTGACGAAGAAAAGTCGCGAGGTATTGCGTTTCTAAAGGAAAGCGAATGGTGGATAAATTTAAATTTAAACTTATCGGGAAAAAGACAATGCATGCATTGCCTCTACGAAACGGGGAACAGCAAGAGAACTA
>JBILDL010000291.1:0-3860 GCA_044352635.1 Saprospiraceae bacterium
GTTGAAATATGAGTTAATAGAAATTCAATGTATTTTAAATGAACAAAATGATTCGATAGCCTTAAAAAAGGCAAACGAAAAATACCTGTGGATTGACACCATGCAAATAAATAAGCCTTTCTTAAAAAAGGATAGAATAATTAATGAACTCAAATCATCCTTCATAGATTATTATTTCATTGCAAAATCAGATAATAAAAAAGCTCTACTAAGTTCATTTTATTATCCTTACGATAAAGATAAATTCCCTAAAAGCAAAACAAATGCCTTATTCATAAGGTACAGAGTTACTCAGAATAAAATAATCATTTGGACAGAAATAAATGGTAAAAAGGATGTATTCGTTAAGAAAATAGATAATCCATTAGATAAATCTATCCTATCCATTAGGAACGCCATAAGAGAAATGCCTTCGGCCGGGGAAAAATCTAAGGTAAATTACAAGAATATTTATCATAACTTGGTTAAAAAATTAAGTAAAAACCTATTACCTGACATTCCAATAGAAACAGAAAGCATCGTGTTTTTCCCTGACCAGATACTTTCGATACTGCCCTTTGAAATACTCGTCCATCCGAAAGACCCCAGAAAACGATTGATAGAAAATTATTCTATATCCTATCATTTCATTTCTTCTCCAGCAATTCATAAAACTAAGAAAGAGTTAAGTAGAAAAATTTTAGCATTTTCTCCCGATTTTCAAAAGGATTCCAGAGGTTTTGCCAATTTGAAGTATAGTGAGACCGAAATAAAAAAAATAAGTGAATACTTTCCAACCGTTCCATTTAAAAAAGATAAGGCGAGTGTAAAAAATTTCATAAAAGAAGCACCGACCTACGAATGGATTCATTTAGCCACACATAGTGATCCAAATTTAAATTCTGAAGAAGGAGGAGCCCTTATTTTTTTTGAAAATATACACAAGAATGAACCTTCGATTCTTTATGCCAATGAGATCATTTCTCTTAAAATCAGGGCAAATTTAGTCGTTTTATCTGCATGTCAATCTTCTATTGGACAATATACACCTTCTCAGGGAATGAATAGTATAGCTCAGGCATTTTTAAATGCGGGAGCAAAATCTGTAGTTACCAGTTTGTGGCAGGTGGATGATAGAAGTACAGCACAGTTTATGGAAATTTTTTATAGTTATTTATCAAAAGGATTCTCAAAAAATAAGGCACTTCAATTCACCAAAAAGAAAATGATGAATAAAATGCCTTATTATTGGGCGCCTTTTGTATTAATGGGTGAAACCGGGAATATTTGATTTATCTTGCCATTTCCTTAGAAGGTTATCAACCTCCATTTTCAATGATTTAAATCTATCATAAGCATCTTTACCTGGAAGTTGATCTGCTGTATTCAACATTTCCCGTAAATATGAAATCTGATCAATTAACATTGGCTGACTGTACGCTACTGATTTGGAAGTAATTAGTTCCTTTTCCATATCAGTACAAAAAGAATAAGCCTTTGATGATTTATCTAATTTTTGTACCGATTCTTTTAATTGAGATGCCAAATCTTTTGCTTGCCATTCCAAATCTCGGATTTGTAAAGATAATTCAACCTGTTGATTCAATACATCTGGAGTAATTTGGTTCGTTTGTAATCTGGGATCCATTAATAATTGAAAATATTGAGCATATTTTTTCTGACCATAATTAAATTCAATAAGGTAAGTACCCGGAGCGGCTAACACCCCATTTTTACCATTTGCACTAAATCCGGTATATCTCATATCCCAGGAAAATCGATGAATACCATTTTCTGTTTTTAGATCTGCTTTAAAACCCTTCGTTCTGAATCCAGTAGCCATATCCACTTTACCTGATGATGGATCTTCAGGCGTTTTTTCATCCACACTGGAAAATTCCCTAACTAATCTTCCTTTATCGTCTGTTATTTTAAGGGTTAAAATAGTATCTTTTTGATTTGGTATAAAATACTCAAAAAACACTGAAGGAGAAGGATATTTAGTCAAATCAGCTGAAGAACTAGGTTGATAACGCATTCTATATTGCGGATTTGGTTTAATAAAAGTAAACTCAGTTATATTTCCCAGATTTTTCCATGCTCTGATGGCCTGAATGTTATCCAAAACATAAAATCCTCTGCCCATGGTTGACAACACCAGATCGTTATTTTTAATTTTCACATCGGAGATTGGGGTGATAGGAAGATTAAGTTGAAAGGGGAACCAGGACTGCCCATCATTTAGGGAAAGGAATAGACCATATTCAGTACCTGCGTACAAAATACCAGGTACTTGCGGGTCTTCCCGAATGACTCTCACTGGGTAATCGGAGGGAATACCGTTAACTCCTGTAGTTAATAATTGCCAGGTATCACCATAATCAGCTGATTTGTATATATAAGGTTTCCAGTCTCCCAGTTGGTATCTGAGTACAGAAAAATAGCTTTTTCCCTTTTGATGGACGGAAGGCTCAATACAATCAATTCTACCCCCTGGAAGAAGAGAATTTGGCGTTATGTTTTTCCAATTTTTGCCTTCATCTTTGGTTAAGAATAAAGGCCCGTCATTCGAGCCTGTGTAAATGACCCCCTTCTCCAAGGAAGACACAGCAATATCATAAAGGGTACTATAATATTCTTCCCCTGTTACATCCCTTGTAATTGGACCACCTGATATAATTTGTGTTTCAGGTGATCTGGCGGTAAGGTCGGGAGAAATTCTAAGCCAGGATTTTCCACCGTCCATGGTTTTATGCAAATATTGAGAGCCGTAATAAACTGTTTTAGGATCAAACGGAGAAACCTCTATGGGAGTTACACGTTGAAAGCGGTACGTCAATTTATCAGGTTCATGGCCATAAATATTTGAGGCACCTATATAATATTGCATTTCCTGACCTGTTTTTTTATTAAAAACACCGAATCTACCTTTACAATTCGCATAAACCAGGTCAGGATTTCCTGGCATTGGAACCACGGGACCGGTTTCACAACCTCCTACTTCCATCCAGAAATTATCTGTCCTGTTTAAAGCATTGTAGGGAGGTAAAACAGGTAAAGCAATGGTTGTATTATCCTGTTGCCCAGCGTATAACCAATAGGGAAATTGATCGTCTATATCTACCTGATACAGTTCGGCAGTAGATTGATTGTCTTGAGTAGACCAGGTTTGACCTGCATTTCTCGACACATTGGCTCCGCCATCATTTGCTTGAATCCAGATATCAGGTTGTTTAGGATTAATCCAAATATCGTGATTATCACCGTGAGGCGTATTTAGTGTGTTCCAGGATTTGCCCAGATCTTTAGAAGACCAGAGGGAAGTAGAATTAACTATCATCCAATCTGGATTTACCGGATGAACATCGATATTACAATAATAGAAAGGTCTATCTAAAAGAGGAGCAAAAGAGCTTATTTTACTCCAGTTAAGACCTTTATCTTCTGAAAGGTAAACCCCTCCCTGGCCTTTATCAGCTTCAATAAGAGCATAAACTCTATCGGGAGAGGCGGGAGAAGTAGCCAGATCAATTTTACCAATGAGTCCGTCTGGAAGACCCATTTTCATATTTTCCCAGGTATTTCCACCGTCAAGGGATCTAAAAACGCCACCCACATTTGCACCGGAAATAATCGTCCAGGGTTTCCTGTCAACACGCCATGAACCGGCATAAATAATATTTTGATTGGTTGGATGTATTTCCAGATCACTAAACCCAACAGAATCATTTAAATACAATATTTTCTTCCAGTGAGCTCCCCCATCCTCTGTTTTGAAGATACCTCTATCCTCATTTGGAGCAAAGGCATTACCAATGGCAGCCACATAGACGATATCAGCATTTAAAGGATCTATTTCTACGGCCCCAATATGTGCTGTT
>JBILDL010000290.1:0-3860 GCA_044352635.1 Saprospiraceae bacterium
TTCGAAGTCTCTATTCCAGATGAGCAAGCGGAAAAGATTCAAACTGTTGGCGACGCCGTTAAATATCTAGAAGATCAGTTAGCTGCAAAGTAATTCTTGTGTAACTAAAGTGCAAACCACAAGTCTGGTAAAAACCAGACTTGTGGTTTTTAAAACGATGAAATGGATCAAATGAAAAGAGTTGTTGTAACGGGTATTGGGGCTATTACGCCTATAGGTAATGATATTGAATCCTTTACTTCCAGCCTTCAAAATGGAGTCAGCGGTGCAAACCTAATTTCTCTGTTTGATCCTACTCTTTTTAAAACGCGCTTTGCCTGTGAAGTGAAAGACTTCAATCCTGAAATGCATATTGACCGTAAAGAAGTCAGGAGGTTAGACCGTTTTGCTCAAATTGCTATTTGTTGTGCCGCGGAAGCTGTTAAAAATTCCGGCCTCGATTTTGAAGGTGATTCTTCATTAGATCACGATAGAATAGGTGTCATCTGGGGTTCAGGTATTGGCGGACTTAGTAGTTTAGAGGAAGAAATAAAGGAATTTATGAAAGGCGATGGTACACCCAGATTCAGTCCTTTTATGATTCCTAAAATGATTTCTGATATTGCCGCCGGGCATATCTCCATGCGATATGGTCTTCGTGGTATAAATTATGCCACAGTCTCTGCCTGTGCATCAGCTACTCACGCCATTATCAATGCTATGGATGCCATCAGGTTAGGTAGGAATGATATTGTGGTAACCGGAGGGTCTGAAGCCACTGTAACCGTTGCAGGTATGGGCGGCTTTAGTGCTATGAAGGCGCTTTCTACCAGAAATGATGATTATTTAACTGCTTCCCGTCCGTTCGATAAAGATCGCGATGGGTTCGTTCTTGGTGAAGGTGGAGCCTGTATTATATTAGAATCTTTGGAACATGCTCAAAAAAGAGGTGCCACTATTCTTGCAGAAATAGCCGGTGGCGGCGCTACCGCTGATGCTTATCATCTCACTGCACCTCATCCAGAGGGTTTGGGTGCTACCAATGTTATGAAAATTGCATTGAAAGATGCAGGTCTTAACAAAACAGATATTGATTATGTGAATGTACATGGTACTTCTACGCCATTAGGTGATATTGCTGAAACAAAAGCCATAATGAATGTTTTTGGGGACCATGCCTACAATATGAATATTAGTTCGACAAAATCTATGACGGGCCATTTGCTTGGTGCTGCCGGTGCCGTTGAATCCGTTGCTTCTATTCTTTCTATCATCCATAAATTTGTACCTCCTACAATCAATCATTTTACAGATGACCCGGATTTAGATGCAAAGCTTAACTTTACTTTCAATGAAGCTCAACCCAGGGAGGTGAAAGCAGCACTAAGTAATACTTTTGGATTTGGAGGTCACAATGCGTGTGTTATCTTTAAAAAATTTGTATAACTAATAGTCTATTGCGATTACTATTCAAATTATTTAACTTTTATCTGTCTAAAGATAAATATTTTGCTCGACGCATGTTCGATGTTCTTGGCTTTGTTCCAGGTAACATAACTATCTATAAGCTTGCCTTTTCCCATAAATCTTCACAAAATGAAAAACCAATCCTCTCTCAAAATAATGAGAGGTTAGAGTATCTGGGCGATGCTGTACTAGGTACTGTCGTAGCAGAATATTTGTTCAAAAAGTATCCGGATAGCAATGAAGGTTTCCTCACTAAAATGCGTTCTAAAATCGTCAAAAGGAAAACCTTAAATCGGATTGGTGATAAAATGGAACTCGATGGCGTTTTACAGGAATTTAACAATACCAGACTAAGTAGGTCAATGTTGGGTAATGCGGTGGAGGCACTGGTTGGTGCTATTTATCTCGATGCAGGCTACGCATTTACTCAAAAATATATCGTAGAAAATATTTTACGCCGGTATCTGGATATTCATGAATTGGAAAATTATGATGACAATTATAAAAGTCAACTCCTTGAATGGTGCCAGAAACATGGAAAAACAATTTCCTATAAACTTATTTCCAGGTACAAATATGAAAAACGTGATCGCTTCAAAGTGGGTGTTTTTGTAAATAATCAACGCATTGCTACCGCTGACGATTTCAATAAAAAAAGTGCAGAACAAGCCGCATCTGAAAAAGCGATGATTGAGTTAGGTTTTCTGACGGAAGAAGATGACGATTGATTTTCTCTATATAACACATGTCTTTATTACCCTTTTGGGAGGATATTGAAAAATTGTCTCCCGATCCCGCTACCCTGGAACGTTGTTATCGTTTAGCATCACAACGATATTTAAAGGATATTGGTACTGCAGATGGCTATATTTGGGGAAAAATAAAGACTTCAGGGGCTTCTTTTTACCAGGTTTGCTGGCAGTTAGATACCTTAATTTCTGCTTCTAATTCTCCTATACATCTGAAACCCGATAAATACACATTAGCCCTCGCTTTTTACTATTGTAAAAATCCAACAGCATTCCCCCCTTTTGAAGAAATCCCATCATGGGTAATAACTTATGTTTCAAAAAAACCATTAAGTGAGGCAGAAATACTGGAAAAAGAAGCAGAAAATCAACGATTAAGAGAAAAAAACCAAATAAAAAGACAGTCAGAGATGCTTCAGGGGTGTTTAATATTGACCCTTTGGCTTGAAGATTGTTTGAAAATGGGCCTGGCACGATTAAGAGAACAGCCCTACTCCTTTTGGGAATCCATCGTTACCAGACTGACTGACTTTAAGTTAAATGGCATTAGCTCTCGATTACTTCCCCTTTTTTATCAACGAAATGATGAAAACTGGATACAAATCGCCACCAAGCAACTCGGTGAAATTATTCTTTTTTGCGAGGCCTTTCAAAAATGGGATGATTTTACCAGCGAAAATCAGCAAGATTTACTAGTGTATGGTGGGGCTACCATTAAAAAAGAAGTAGTGCTTAGTGAACCTCCCGTAGCCGACGAATGGTTTGTTTGCTCCATTGATTATAAACAAATTAGCAATGATCTGAATGCACGGTTTATTTGGTTGTTTGGACGGTCAACAGGGCGATATGCACAGGTAATTTCTTTCAGCTGGCGGGGAGAAAAATGGGAAGATGAGTACGAATTGCATACCTGGGTAAAAGGCAATGTACATTATTACCCTTCAGGATTTCCTCAAAGAGCTATTTTACAAATAAATGAAAAAGCATCCGGTAAAATCGCTTCTTTTCCAACGGATTATAACGACTGGCATTCTTTTTTCGAAGCTTATAGAATAGCTTTCAAGCGTCATTTTCTTTTGGAGGAATTTCCAGGTTTTATAAGCGAGCTAACGGTTATGAATGAAAAGTCACTGATTCTATTAGATGAATCAGGTACTGCCATTGAGACAGTACCTGATTACGATGAAAAATGGGACCTCGTTGCATTTAGTGAAAATAAGAAAGTCACCATTTTTGGCCTTTGGAATGGCCTGTATTTTATACCAAAAAGTTATTTCTAAGGTCTATTGTTTAACCCTTTCTGCAGCATAAACAAAATAAGGAGTATCCCCTTGCCAAGGCATAGCTTTTAATTTCTCCTTATAATAAAGTTTAACGGGAACCCCTTGCAGTGAATCCAGTGTATGATAAACCTTTTTATTTCTTACAGAAAAATCCCAATTAGTGGACATAAAACCTTGTTTCGTTTGTGCCAAACCTGTGATGCCCAATGTACCCTCGTAGGTTTTAAAGATGTATCCTTTTTTAGTGATTTTCACCAAATAACCTGAACGGGTTCCATTGCTATAAGTAAAATTACAAATTACCAGATAGCTGATAAAACCGAAGAGAATAAACCCGGTAACGTAAAGAAAAAATTTCTTCATTCTATTTCCTATATTTTTT
>JBILDL010000292.1:0-3852 GCA_044352635.1 Saprospiraceae bacterium
GCTTTCCATGATGGGTGTATTTGAAGAGGAGGGATTGCTGACACTGAGCTGGGCATCGAAAATGACACCAGAATCCATGGTTTTATCGCTTCCATTCACCGCATTGCAAAGAGGAGAAATAGCGGATATGCTCCAGATAGGGGATAGAATCACCCGCTCAGAAGCATACATAGGAGAAAGAACCTTACCGGTGAACCTCAGCTTTACCGAAAAACCAGCGGAACCCAGCGGGCTGAATCCTTATCCTAATCCATTTATGGACAGGGTGAACATACCCTATTATCTGCCTGTCGATGCCACAGTGACCTTAAAAATCTTTGATTTTTCAGGAAAATTAGTGCGTTCCATCGTTCAAGAAGGAAATGCGGGCTTGAATACCTTTGATATTGACAACCTACCTCCTGGTTCAACATGGAAATATGAATTGAGTACCTCAGCTTGGAAAAAATCGGGCGTTCTGATTTCGATAAGAAGATGAGGCAAAAGTTAAAGTACAAAAATACAAGAAAAGGAATGTACCATTCCCAACAATAAAGATAATCGTAGAAACTTGACGGCAAAGCGAAAGGGGCATGGAAAAACCATAAACCAGAAACCTTTCGCGCTGTCAGGTTCTTTTTCATACCTGACCCCTTGGGGTCACATGTCTATTGATCATTATGCCCCTGGCGGCTTGCATACCCTACGTTCGCCGATACAATTTCTGGTACTGAAGGGGACTGACTCCTTTCAACGATTTAAATTGGTTGTTGAAATTCGATACCGTGTTATACCCACTTTCATAACAGGTTTGTGAAATGGATTTGTTCTCATCCTGTAACATTTTACAAGCATTACCAATACGTATTTCTTTTACAAAATCGGAAAATGTTTTATTGGTCCTGCTTTTAAAGTATCTGCAGAACGCAGCTTCTGTCATGTTGGAAAGGCTCGCAACGGTGGATAAATTAATGTTTTCTTTAAAGTGCTTTAATACATATTCGTGAACTATTCGCATCCTTTCCGTTTCAGATATTTTATGCGTATTTGTGTAATTTGTACTGGAAATGTATTGATAATCATTGGTTACAGATAGTTTGTGTAATATGTTTAGTAGTTTTGATATCCCTTCAAATCCCGTTAATCCCAATAATTCGTTTAAATCTCTCACCATTTCTTCACCCATTGTACCCGTCAGATCAAGACCTCGTTCACTATTTTTTAAAAAGCTTTTAATGTCAAACATTTCAGGTTTTTCAAAAAAATCATTGCCTAGAAAATCTTCCTTGAAATATACCACAATTCCTTCTGTTTGAAGTTGAGATTCTTTCTCAAAATAGTTACGGTCGCTTCGCCAAAGATGAGGCATGTTTGGGCCCAAAAACACCGTGTCTCCTTCCTCAAAATGCCTGATATCGTCTCCTATAAATCTTGTTCCTGTCCCTTTTATAACGGTGAATAATTGATAGTGCGGATGAAAATGCCAGTTTGGATCAAAAAAGGGTTCCTGCAGTTTTTTTACAAGAAATGATTGATTCAGACTTTCTATTGATTTTTCTAAAAGTGGCTTCATTTTAACTAAATATTGATAATATTATGTAAAATAGTCGGAATAAACATCAAAATACAGTAAATATTGGTAAAAAAAAACGTATTTTGATTGATTATTAGAACTTATATTTGAATAAAAAAAATGAAGATTGGGATGAATCTCCTGCTTTGGGGAACAGAAATAAACGATTCTCTTTTTCCTGTGCTCGAGCAGATTAAATCTATAGGTTTTGATGGCGTTGAGGTTCCCATTTTTAATTTGAATAGTCAAGATTGGCATATCTGGCGAGATAAACTAGATGAACTGGGGCTGGAAAGACTTGCGGTGGCCATTAATGGCCCTGATGCAAACCCTATAAGTTCCTCTCCTGAAATGAGAAAACACGCTCTCGAAAATAATCTGAAAGCTATTGACTGTGCTGAAATAATAGGTGCAAAATACCTTTCCGGTCCTTTTCATTCCGCTTTAGGCGTTTTTACAGGAAAACCTGCCACTAAGGAAGAATGGCAATTTGGTATTAATCATATCAGAACCCTGGCCGATTATGCCGCTAAAAAAGATATTACGCTGGGGGTAGAATACTTAAATCGTTTTGAATCATACCTTTTTACTTGCACAGACGAAATGTTAACATTTGTTGAAGAAGTAAATCATCCCCATTGTAAAATCATGTTTGATACCTTCCATGCAAATATTGAAGAAAAAAATATTGAAAATGCCGTTAAATCGTGTGCAAATCATCTGATTCATGTACAACTATCTGAAAATGATAGAGGTACTCTTGGAAAAGGACATATCGATTTTGAATCCATTATAAAAACTCTGGTTGAAATAAATTATCAGGGAATGGTCAGTATCGAGGCCTTTAGTATGAAACTGGCAGCAGCAAATATTTGGCGAAAAACCTTTGATTCCGAAGAACAACTTATGTCCGACAGTCTGACCTATCTTAAAAAATTTATTCATTAGAAATACCCGAAAATCACCTGAAACATTTTACACTTTAAAAAACCCTAATCCTTGATTTTATGAAAAAAATTAACATTGCGATTGTAGGTCTTGGCTTTGGATCGGAATTTATACCCATTTATCAGCGACATCCTCACGCGAACATGTATGCCATTTGTCAGCGAAATAAGGAAAATCTGAATAAATTGGGCGACGCTTTTCAAATAGAAAAAAGGTATGATGATTATGACGAATTGCTTAAAGATCCCAATATCGATGCCGTACATATAAATTCGCCTATTCCAAATCATGCGGAACAAACCATTAAGGCCTTAAAGGCTGGTAAACATGTGGCTTGTACCGTTCCAATGGCTACCTCCGTGGAAGATTGTATGGAAATTGTCAAATTGTCCAAAGCAACTGGGAAAAAGTACATGATGATGGAAACAGTCGTCTATAGCAGGGAGTTTTTGTTTGTCAAGGATTTATACGAAAAAGGCGAATTGGGTAAAATTCAATTTTTAAAAGCTTCCCATCAACAGGATATGGATGGCTGGCCCGATTATTGGCCTGGCCTTCCTCCCATGCATTACGCTACCCATTGCGTTGGTCCGGTAGCAGGTTTATTAAAATTAGAAGCCGACTATGTGTCCTGTTTCGGTTCAGGAACCATCAGAAAGGAACTTGCGGATATCCATCATTCCCCTTTTTCAGTAGAATCGGCACATATTAAGTTTAAAGACAGCGATTTAAGTGCTTATGTGTATCGCTCTCTTTTTGACCTGGCACGTCAATATAGAGAAAGTTTTGAAGTCTATGGTACGAAAAAATCGTTTGAATGGCCACTCATCGAAGGGGAGGATGCCGTTATTCATACTGCTAAAAAGGAAGAGCATGAAATTCCTGAAAGAGTGAAAGTACCTGATTTTGCCCACTTGCTACCTGAGGAAATACAGAATTTTACCACCCAAGGGGTTTATGATTTAGCTGAAAATACGCATCTAAGTTTTACCCAAGGTGCAGGTCATGGTGGATCTCATCCCCATCTGGTGCATGAATTTTTAATGGCCTTGATTGAAGACAGAGATCCATTCCCCAATGCATGGGAATCAGCGAACTGGACTTCCGTCGGTATCCTTGCCCATGAATCAGCTATGCGTGGTGGGGAAATCATTAAATTACCCGATTTTAAAGCGGCCTTTTCCTGATGTTTAATCCGTTTTGAACTAACAATGTTCTTACCTGTCAAATAACATTTTTATGAAAAAAATATTCTTTCTCGCACTGGTTTTATCTGCCTTTACCGCAATGGGTCAGTCTGCAAGACGCTTAGAAATCCTGTTCCTGGGCGATAATGGCCACCATAAACCAAT
>JBILDL010000293.1:0-3848 GCA_044352635.1 Saprospiraceae bacterium
GATTTTTGGATCAGATACAACACCTTCAATAGCGGATATTCTTCCACTCATTGTTCCTGGACCTAATTGCCTGGCCTCCAATACGCCAAAGGTACTGGCATTAATGGTTGTGTTTTGGGCAAAAGAAGGGAAACTTAAACCTCCTATCAGGAGGTTTAAGCCAATAAATTTCTTTAAATTCATCATTATTTATCTATAGTGAATAATGTTTCAGCAACCGTTGTGTTTACTTTTACAGATTTCATGGTAATGGTCCCCATAGCACTGCCAATAGTCATCGGAAATACATATCCCTGGTCATTGGGAGAATAGCCTGACAGGTCACTGACCAATTCTATTTCCTGACCGTTTGCCTTGGTTTTACTTTTCTGTCTGACCATATAAAATGTGGATGGATCAAAAAAGCAGAATTCCTCTTTTCCGTTCTTGTAGGTAAACCTGATTTTATGGCATTCTGTACCTTCAATATCCTCATTTTCCAATAGTTCAATGGCATGTCCTTTCGCTGCATAATCAATAAAGGGACTTTGAATATCCAATTGGTTAATGCCTTCATTAATGTCATCTGCTGTAACAGGTTCAGGTTTTGTCTGCCCCTGGAATGGATTAAAGTTCCAGCCAGCAGTAGGCGTTATAATGGAATATCCATTCATGCCGTTTAAACTGAAGTCCTGACGTACCCCTTTGTTGTGCACAGAGGATAACTTGATAGGTAATTCAAAGCCTTGAACAGAAAGACTTCCTTCCATAACAACCGTTTGAATGGTTTTTAATTTTTCCTGACCTCCTAATGCCTGGAGATACTTATTAATAATTTCATCTGCGGTTTGAGCACCTCCTGTTACATTAGTAAAGAGAATGCAAACCATGGTTAGGATAGAAAAAAATGTTGTTTTCATCATTTTGGATTTATTTTTTTTCAAAGATATAGTGGTTTTGATTCCTCTATATTATAATTAGAAGATTTAGTATTTTTTATCGACAAAAGCACTATAAAATTGGGAATAGTAATACTACCATCCGACGTACTTAGGTGGTTTGAATCCGTTAAGCCTAAGGTAAACGATCATTTGCCCCCTATGATGCGTATGATGATCGTGCATCAACTCAAATATCTGCCAGCGGGTGAGATTTCCAGCAAAAAAATGTACTCTTTCAGTAAGTTCATTTTCCTTTAAATTTCGAAGCACTTCCAAGGTATATTTCCCAATTTCCTGATACTTTGCCTTTATTTCCTGAATGGATTGTCCTTCATCTTTTATTTTCAATCCTGTATTTTTATCATTTAGGTAAGTACTGCTTAACCAATACATATTTTGAGTAATGTGTAAAACTTGTTCTCTAAAAGACATTTCCTCTTTTACAGGTTTAAAATTCCAGAGAGAATCTGGCAGTGCATTCATAACATCCTCAGTATATTTGAGTCCATTTTGCCACTTAATGATATGGTCCTGGAGAAAAGAGATTTGCCCGTTCATGACTGACAAAAAGAAAGAGAGGCATAATATGAGGCTAATATTTTTTTTCATGATTACAAGTTATGTATAATTTCCTCTAAAGAATCTTTTAGGGTCCAATCGATTTTTACAATGATTCCTTTTGAGACTAACAGCACCCAATTTTGAATGTTTTCTGACGCTTTATTCCGCTTAATTAATTCATTTTCAATGGCAAGCTTATTTTTATTATCTTCCAAAAGCTCTTCAACTGAGGTACTGTCTAAATTATTAATCAGTGTGATAAAAACATTTTCTTGTTCAGATTCTATGACCACAGGAATATCAAAATTATATTCCCTTTGTGCAATATAGGAAGTAATTGGGCGATTTTTCTCTATGAAATCGAAGAAAAGGGGTTCGACTAATGAGGTTAAACGATTACTTACCTCTATGAAAAAAGTATTTGGTAAAAGGTCAGTCAGTGAAAATTCCTTAAATAAATCTTCTGCCAAAATTTTTATTCTATAACTTTCCTCGTCGGGATGCCATTCATTTATAAAGGCTGTCATAGCCATTTTAAAATTTTCTTTTTCTTTATTCGACCAATTTTCTGTGTTTAAATCCTCCCAAATCGTTAGAGTTTCAATAATTTTAAAAGTAGTTGTTACCTCTTTTATTCCAGATAAATCTTCATATTGAATCAGTTTATTTATATGGTCAACCTCGCCTTTCGCTGCTTCCGTATAAAGAAAAGAAGCATATTCTCTAACCACCTCGGGCGTCTGATCAATAAAACGCATAGGAAATCTATTAAAGCTTAGGTTTTCATTTTTCCAGGGTATAGAAATTGTTTCATTTTTAAGGTCCAGTACATTCAATTCTTCCAGGTCTTTATTCCAGATTCTATTGATAACGGAGAGATCTTTATCGGCTTGGGGCAGAATCAGATAATCTCTTGCGCGGGTAAATCCTACATAAAATAGCCTGATTTCTTCGGCAAGATCTTGTTTATTCTGGTACTCCCATTCAGGAGATTTTTCAATATTATCCCAGAGCACTGTTTTTTTATTGTTCTTACCGTAGGGATTTATCCATAAACGCACCCATCTATTTCCCAGAATATTTGATAAATCTATGGTATTATTTTTGGGAACAATGGTTAGATTATTGATTTTGGTATTAATTTCTTTATCGAGATCCATAAGAATAACGATAGGCCATTCAAGTCCTTTGCTTCTGTGGTAGGTGAGCACTCTAACGGCATCGGGACCTTCTCCTGCTCCTTGAAAATCTGCTTTAGTTTCAATTTTTCTTTGACACCAGAAAATAAATCCGCTCAACGAGGTAGCGATATGAAGACTCTTACAACTTTCCTCATATTTGAGGGCAATGGATCTAATTTGATCAATATTATCTAATCGTTGATCTGGATTACCCCATTCAACAATCAATCTTTTTATATCAAGAGAGGAGATTATCTGATCTAATATTTCAAAAACGGAGAGATATTTCCTGTTTTTTCTCAACGCAATCAGTTTCCTTGTGAGAGGGTAATCCATGCCCCATTCAGGTAATTTCAGATCACTTTCGTTTGCTTTTTGGCGTTGCCGATCAGCCTTTGCGTGTAAAAGTGCCTCAAGACTCATTTTTTCGCCATACAATAAAATTTCTGTGAGGGCAATCTCATCTTTACTTTGAACATATTTTAAACAGGCGAGAATCAGAATACCTTCGATGGTTTCAAAAATGCCTGGTTGAGAAAGGGCAGCATTTAACCCGGCCATTTTTAAGGAGGCTGCCATGTCTAAACAAAGGCTGTTTTTTTTACAAAGAATAGCGACATCACCCGCTTGAGCCCTTCTCATTTCACCCCTTTGATCATCTTTTATATAGATGCCCTTTTGTAACTGAGATTGCAGGGAATGAGCCAAAGCATTGGATACATTTTGAATATTAAATTTTTGCTTCTTTCCATCTTCATTTTTATTTAATTCCCACATATTTAGAGCGGGACCAAACAAGTCAGATTCACTTTCCTTGGTACGAAAGGCTTCAAGTTCCACTTGAGATGAGGGCATATCGCTAAATCCACGTACGAAAAGGGCATTAACACAATGCACCAGATCTTGCCTGGACCGGTAAGAAGTACCCTGAACATCCTCCGGTTTTACCCCTCCGTTTTTATCGATAATGGCTTTCATCAGAGAGGGTTCTGCCCCTCGAAATCCGTAGATACTTTGTTTTGGATCTCCCACCCAAATAGTATGTTTCGATATTTGAGATAGTTTGAGAAATATGGATAACTGAATGGGGCTGGTATCTTGAAACTCATCGACCATTAAAATACTGATTTCCGATCTCAATATGTCGCAAACGGTAGGATTGTCGAGTAATTCGTCCACTTTAACT
>JBILDL010000294.1:0-3846 GCA_044352635.1 Saprospiraceae bacterium
TTGATTCTCATTCAAAATAACAAAACACTGATTACCTGAATTATTTCCAATGGTTTTTATTTGCCTCGACGGAAAGTTCGGATCAGATGGGCAATTTTGAAGAAGAGTATTGGCGTCATCCATAACCACGAATCCTGCTATTGGATTCCTTTTCGCCACGGTTATGTAATTAGAAGATATGCCAAAACAATCTTCAGATAAAGATGGATCATTAATGGAAATCCCTATCTTACCCGAAAACTCTCCGTTGTAGGAAAGTCCGTAAACTCTATAATCACCAATTGCTTGATTTATGAAATGATAAGAATTTTTAGAAGTAGTGTCAATAATAATATTATTTACGTTGGTGATTACATAGATTAATTTCTGACCTTGTGCAGCAATATTTCTAAAAGTCAATACATTCGCAGCGCTGTCCGTAGGACAAATTTGTTGCTGATTTTGGTTGTTTGACAAGATTACAAATCCCCCTGAAATATTATTCCTATTTATAGAGAGAAAATTTTCTGATAATTGAAAACAACCCGAACTTAGATTATTCCTTAGTATATTTGAATCAACTTTGGCGTTTAAGGTACCATTATACCCCAAACCATATATCCTCAAAACCAAATCATTTATTTTATCAATATTTGGCAGCTGCTGGTTATTAAAAATTGCTAAAATCTTTCCATTTTCATTGGTAAGCAGGAAGGTTTTTCTGGCCACATTGCTTTCAATGGGATTTAATTTTAAGGATTGTACACTTTTCTTTGCACAAATTTGAACATTATCTTTTTCCCCAACAAAAGATATTTTGCCAACAGAAGTGGCTGTTATATCTATCGAAATAGTGTTTTTTGACCAAGATGCACAAGCACTGCTGCTATTATCTTTAGGAATTACATCTCCTGAAGTCAAATTTAATGTTCCTGAATAAGAGAGACCGTATATATGGTAGATTCCTCCGTTGAAAACACTTAAATTTATGCTATTAGTGTTGGAAGTCGCTACTAATTTTTGTTGTTTATCGGCAATAAGATAAATATATTGGTCTCCTTCCGCATTACCGGTATTTGAAAGCAGTAAAGGTTTTGAAAGATCTGACTGACAAATAGTTAGATTGGCATTGTTACCATTTACTACAATATTTCCCCCGTCAATCTCAGACCAGGTAACCTCTTGAAATCCTAAGGTTAATTCAAAGCATGATATATTAAAATTCTGTGAAAAAACGGATCTTCCAATTTGGTAGGAAGCTTGGTCTAAATAGGAAAATCCATATATTCTAACCTTTCCAGGTAGTCCTCTTTTAACAAATGGTAATTGGCTGGTTTGAACCTCAAGTAATTGATTTAGTGTATCACATAATAACCAGGCATATTTTCCTGTTGCCCCCGTTATATTTATTGGAATACTTTTAACTTCATTTGGTGAAACACAGGATACTATTTTTTGCTGAGTTAATTTTCCAGCATTTATGTTGTCAAAACTTATAGTTAGTCTGTTTTTAGAGAGTGAGTGGCAGCCGGTAGATAGAATCCTTCCATTTATATTATCGCCCAAATTTATGGTGAGTTCACCAGAATAGGCAATACCTTGTACGTAATAAATGAGCAGTGAAGAATCATTTAGCAGTAATGTATTTCCTTTTTCAATTTGTATGACTTTTCCACTTTCATTAGTGAGAGCGTAAGCATACTTTTGGGTGATCAGTGCGTTATTTTTTAGCTCAAAAGTTTTGACTTTTACCCCTTTACAGGTGCTAACAGCATTTTGACCATCCTCAAATGAAATGGTTGCCCCATCAGTAATGGTTTTTTGAAAATTCAAAGTGTTTTCAGATAAACTGTAACACTCATTACTGAAAATAGTAGTATCCATTCTGGATCCTGTACCAAAAGATAAAGAACCGGTATAAGATAGTCCACTAATAGAGTATTGTCCTGAATTTAAATTGTTTAAAGAAAACTGACCGTTTACTGACGTGTTTATGATTTCACTTCGACTGTTGGTTAAAAGATAAATGTATTTTTCCCCTAAGGAATTAAATCTGGCAACCTGAACACTATAGTTCGACGTTGGCCCTAAGCAGATATTAGTTAATTGATTGGCATTTGAGAACCTGATTGTTCCGCCTTTAGTTTCTTTTTTTCTTACAGAATAAAATGTTTCTGATATATCGAAACATCCAGTAGAAACCGCAGATTTATTTAAGTTATCTCCAATGTCCAAAGTTAAATTACCAGTGTATGCCAATGCGTAAAACTGAAATAGTGTTTCATTTATTTTAGTCATTGAAATAGAGTCAGGATTTTTGTTTAAACCTAATACTTTTCCATCTTTGTCGGTGGCTATCCAAATTAATTGAACATTGTCAGAACCTGATCCTAACGCAGTTAAACTAAGAGTTTCCGGTGCATTGACACACCATATTGAATCGCCCTTCGCTCGGGCTGATTTAAAATTGATAACATTTATATTTTCTACGAATAGTTCAATTTGGTTATTTGAAATATCAATACATTGTAATTGAGAAATAATCCTTCCTAATGGTTCATTGATTAAATTTGGTAATTCTAAAAGATGAGATATGCCAATAATTTTATAAGATCCTGTTGGATACTTATTTAATTGAATCGTTGCTTCTTTTTCCACCCCCTTCACATTATTATTCTCATCGAGTACTAAAAAAGAATAATTTAAGTAGGTATCACCTGAATGATTCATTTTTATGGTATCACTCGATGTAAATTGGGTGCAGAAATATTGTTTGGAAGATGGGTTATTATGTATAGATATTTCCCCACCTTCAGGTGATTTTTTTTCAATGTCAATGGCTTTAAAAGTCTTTGTAAAACAATTTTTACTCAGTGGAACCGCATCAAGGAATTGACCTGCCTTAGCTTGAAGTGCCCCGGTGTAGGCCAGGCCATGAATATAATATTTGCCCGAGGGTAAGTTTTTGAAATCAAAAAGTCCATTACTTTGGACAGATAATATTAGATTATTAGCGTTGGTAAGCAGATAAGTATATAATGGTGAAAGACTATTTGTTTGAAATTGAAGGGTTTGATCTGTTTCTTCATTGGGACAAATTAAATTAGACACATTTCCTTTTGAAAGAGAAATTTCACCCGGATCGGGAACATTGTTGTTGATGAGTACAAAATTTTCAGTAAACCCGTAACAAAAACTACCCATAGTATCTTTAAAAATATTTTTGCCAGGCTTTAGATAATAGGTAAAAGGGTAGTAAAGACCGTAAACTCTGTAAAATCCAGGTTTGAAATTTTCAAAATTCACAGACATAAATGGTCTGACTAGTTCTATATTACCAATGGTATCTGTAACAACAATGTGAAGTGGGGGGATTCCAGGTGCAAAAGTGAAAAATTTCCAATCATTTTTAGTATCACCCGGGCATGTTTGCGTTACCGTGTCTTTTTCACTTAATTTGATGTATTTCCATTTTCCACAATTACCTATTCTAATTTGTGAAACGGCAAAAAATGGTATAAAAACGATAAGAAAAATGAGAAGTGGGCGCATGGTATGAATTCTTTATGTGGCAAATATAATTTCATTTTTCCTTACAAACAGATTTTTAACAATTTATCAGGAACTTTACCGTTTTTAAGGGCATAATAAGTGGTCATTTTTCTTGAAAATTACATGAGAAATTTTTTCTTTTACTTTTTAACATTGATTTTTAATGCCTTGGCATTACATGGCCAAAGTATAAAAATTAATAATTCTTATACCCCCGAGGTTCTTGTTCAAGATGTTTTCGTAAATGGAGCATGTAAAAATATTTCAAAAATTCGGTCTATTGGCAATAGAGCTGGTATTGGTTTTTTTGAAGGA
>JBILDL010000295.1:0-3841 GCA_044352635.1 Saprospiraceae bacterium
TCAACTTCTTCATTTTGCAATTTTCTGAACAATTTTACAAAATCAGCTTCAATATAAGGGAAATCGATGTCAGTAAAAATGATAAATTCTGCCGTTGCCAACTTAAATCCTTCTCTTACAGCAAATCCCTTTCCTTGATTTTCACTGTATTCTATCATTTGAATAGCAGGAATTCTTTCTTTGATATAATCAATATGTTTTTGTTCCACACCGACCACACTACCATCATTGATGAGAATGGGTTCTATAGAAATGTCACTAAGAATTAACTGAAGGCTTTCTAAATGCTGACATACTCTAATTTCCCAATCTTTTATTGGATTAAAGCAAGGTAAAATTAAATGAAGACGGGTGATTGACATATTTATTTTGACCTGTTGAAAAGCTAAAAATAATATTTTTTGAGTACCTTTTTTTTTTATCCTGTTTTTAAAGAAATTATAGGGAGAAACATACAAAGTCCGTAATCAAAAGCGTTACCTTCACATAAATATTTTATTTCAACATTTGAAAAACAATTTGTATGTTTTTAAACGGGTCAGTTTTATTTTTGCAAATACCTTCAACACTTGAAAACGAAGGTAATACGGTTCCTGAAATGGCCTCTCAAAGCGCCATGGATATATTAATTTCGGGTGGTTTAATTGGCATTTTTATCTATGTTGTTTTATTAATCCTGTCGATTGTCGCCGTTTATATCTTTTTTGAAAGATACAGTGCTATTAATAGGTCTGAAAAAATAGACCAGCATTTCATGAATAACATAAGGTCAAATGTGGCAGCTGGAAATATTGCAGCTGCAAGAGCCTTATGCCAGGCTACTGATTCACCGGTTTCAAGACTTGTTGAAAAGGGGTTACAACGTATTGGAAAACCATTAAGAGATATTGATGCTGCAGTTGAAAACGCAGGAAACCTAGAGGTTTTTCGGTTAGAAAAGAATTTATCTTCCCTCGCCAGTATTGCTGGGGCAGCTCCTATGGTTGGTTTCTTTGGAACGGTGACAGGTATGATTCTGGCTTTTTACAACATGGCTTCTCAAGAAAGCGTTACGCCTTCATTGCTTGCTGGAGGTATCTATCAGGCTTTACTTACTACTGCTTTTGGATTAGCCATCGGTATTTTTGCTTTCGTTGGCTATAATTTGTTAGTTTCAAAGGTAGATAAAGTCATTTATATGATGGAAAGAACGACGACAGAATTTATGGACATGTTGCACGAATAATCTATTAGCCTCAAATATTTTAATATGGCTTTAAAAAAGCGAAACAAGCTTAGTGCTGAATTTAGTATGTCTTCCCTAACGGATATCATATTTCTTTTGCTTATTTTCTTTATGCTAACCTCTACCTTAGTTAAAATTGAAGCGGTCGATTTACCTGAATCTGATTCAAAAACAGTCGCACCTGTTTCTATTGCTGTTATGATTTATCAAACAGGAATTTATAAAATTGAATCTTTGGAAGTGGATGAAGCACAATTAGAAAATGTATTAATTACTAAATATAAGGAAGCAGGTTCTAACGAAGATTTTACCGTTACAATCGTAGCTGAAAAGGGTACGCCATTTGAAAAAGTGGTCAGAATAATGACTTTAGCTGAAAAAATGAAGGTGAAGGCCATTTTAGCTACTCAGCCTAAAAAAAATAAAGTTTAATTATGGCTATTAAGAAAAAATCTAAAATATCAGCTGAATTTAACATGTCTTCTTTGACAGATATTATTTTCCTTTTATTGATTTTCTTTATGTTGACCTCTTCTATTGTTGCCCCCAATGCCTTAAACCTTAAATTACCTGGAACAAGTCAGAAGAAAGTGACTAAACAGGAAGTTTATGACGAAGTTTTTATCTACAAAACAGGAAATTTTGAGTTGAATGGAAAGGGAAAATCGTTGCTTGAAATTGAAGCTTATTTATTCGGTAAAGCAGGGGGTAATCCAGAAGATTTTAGTTTCGTCATTCAACCTGAAAAGGAAACACCAGTGGAACATGTAGTTGCCATTATGGATATGGCCTTGAGACTTCAAATTAATGGTGTTTTAGCCACAGCTCCAGTAGAATAAGAATTTATTTTTTGCTTTTAAATATAAATTTATGCAGGCTTTGCACGTCGAAAAGGAAAAGAAAGAAAGAAGAAAAGCAATGTTGCTTAGCTTTTTATTCCATGTAGCAACTATTATCCTGCTAATGCTTCCTTTGTTGAAATATCCAGACCCTCCTCCAGGCCAGGACGGTATTTTAATAGCTTTGGGAAATCCTGATGAAGGAACAGGCCCAATTGAACCAGGAGGGCCAGAAGAACCAACCCCAGTTGAACAAAAGGAAGAACCTAAACCGGAGCCTAAACCTAAGGAAGAAGTTAAACCTAAAGAAAAAGTTAAATCAACTGATCCGTTAGTTTCAGAGAAGGAGTTGGAAATTAATAGAAGAAAGGCAGCGGAAAAAAAGGAAAAAGAGGAGCGGGATATTAAAGAAAAAGAGGAAGCTGCTGAAAGAGTAAGATTAGCTAAGGAAAAACAAGAGGCGATAGATAAGGAACAGCAAGAAGCTGCTGAATTAATTAAAAATATTAAAAAGGGTTCAGGTGGTTCCTCGGGTAAATCTGGTAAGGGGGGACAAGCCAATGGCGATGAAAATGGAAAGGTGGAAGAAGGTATCTCTACAGGAACCGGTATGGTTGGCGGCGGATTAGGTGGAAGAGGTGTCGTTTCTTCTCCTTCTTTAAAAGATGATTCGAACAATAGGGGGAGCGTCGTGATAGCCATTTGTCTCGATAGAGACGGTAACGTTACCGAAGCAAAATTTCAATTGCAAGGCTCTACCATTACCTCGGGGAAATTAAGGGATCTTGCCGTAAGTAATGCTCGCCAATGGCGTTTTAAACCAGGTAACGAAGATCGACAGTGCGGAATTATTACCTATTCTTTTAAAGTTCAATAATTTATTCCAAATGGCATTAACCGAAAGGTATGCAGCTACCCTGGATTTCCTGTTTTCCAGGCTACCTATGTTTCAACGGGTTGGCTCCATCGCTTTTAGAGCAGACCTAACAAATATTCTCAATCTATTGGCTGGCTTGAATATGGAACTTAATAAGTTTCCTACCATTCATATAGCAGGTACGAATGGAAAAGGTTCCACCGCCCACCTTATAGCAGCTATGCTTACGGCACAAGGATATAAAACGGGCTTGTATATTTCTCCCCATTATGTCGATTTTAGAGAAAGAATCAGAATAAATGGTCAGTTGGTTTCAAAACGTTTTGTCATCGATTTTACTGAGAGGGTAAAGCCGTTGCTGGATGAAATTAATCCCTCGTTTTTTGAAATTACCTGGGTCATGGCGCTCGCATGGTTCGAAAAGTCAAAAGTTGATATAGCGGTCATAGAAACTGGGCTGGGCGGGAGATTGGACAGTACTAATGTGATAACTCCTGTTTTAAGTGTAATTACTAACATAGGTATGGATCATACGGCCTTTTTAGGTGACACGCTGCCTAAAATTGCCACTGAAAAAGCCGGTATTATTAAACCTGGCGTTCCCGTTGTGATTGGTGAAAAGCAAGAGGAAACAACACCGGTTTTTAATCATTTTTCAGAAATGAATAAGGCTCCTATCTTTTTTGCCGATGAATGTATTGATGTACAATGCCTAGAAGCTAATCTCCTTTATGCTACTTACAATGTAAGAAAAATTGGCAGTAATGATCTGTCGTTCAAAGACTTAAAAGTAAATTTAGCAGGCGGATATCAGTTGAAAAATGTGAGGACCGCTTTGTGTGCCATCGATAAACTAAAGCCATTTTTTAACGTAGAAAATGAAGCTATCGTTGAAGGTTT
>JBILDL010000017.1:0-12579 GCA_044352635.1 Saprospiraceae bacterium
GCATTGGTGCGGTTTATATCCTTTTTTCAAAATTCGTTAAGGTATTTGCTATGGGCAATAGTTTACCTGCCCTTCTGGCCGCATGGATTCCCAATCTTATTTTCCTTACGCTGGCTCTTATCGCTGTACACAAAGCGCAGAAATAGACTCTATTTTTCTATTTTAGTATGAAAAGATAAATAATTTTAATCAACTTTCAATTTTTTTTGAATGAAAAATAAAATAATTTTTAATATTAAAACACTATTAATCAATGTTTTATAATTATTAAACACAAGATTTAGGATTTATTCAAAAATTTATTGTCCTGATAGTTGTATTTTGTTTAACTAATCCGTAGATTTGGTTCAACAAAAAAGTTATTTTGTTTAATCTCGTTCAAAAACAATTTTATGTCTCAGCTAGAATTTTATAATCGTTTCCATCAAATGAGTTCAGTGTTAAATGCTTTTGCTTATAACCTGACTAAAAACACAGAGGAATCAAAAGATTTGTTCCAGGAGACTGCATTTCGTGCTATGACTAACATAGATAAATTCCGTCCGGATACAAATCTAAAGGCATGGTTATTTACTATAATGAAAAATATTTTTATAAATAATTACCGTAAGAAAAGCAAGGCGAACACCATCATTGACGATACAGAGAACCTGTATTACATAAACACAGGTGGAGCGGCTATAAATAACGAAGCTGAATCAAACATGATTTTAGATGAACTTTCCGGGTTAATCGATTCCCTGGATGATAGTATTAAAGTTCCCTTCATGATGCATTATCAGGGCTTCAAATATCAGGAAATAGCTGATCAACTAGATTTGCCTCTTGGTACGGTTAAAAGCAGAATTTTCTTTGCCAGAAAAGAACTAAAAGATAAATTAGGCAATAGATACAGCGATATTCATTTCTCTGCAGAAGCCTAAGTGTTACCTAAATTATTTCAGGATTTACTCAAGGAATGGCATCTTCAACTTGAAAGACCCCTTCCTTGGGTAAACGAGAAAGACCCATATAAAATCTGGATTTCTGAAATAATCCTTCAACAAACCAGAGTAGTACAAGGTCTCCCCTATTATACAAGATTTTTAGACCATTTTCCCAACGTTATCGATCTGGCTAATGCCACGGAGGCTGAAGTAATTAAGTGTTGGGAAGGCCTCGGCTACTACAGTCGTGCAAGAAATATACATTGGAGTGCTAAATACATTGTAAAAGAGCATCATGGTATTTTTCCTACACAATATGACGAAATAATAAAGCTTAAAGGTGTTGGGCCTTATGCTGCGGCAGCGATAGCCTCCTTCGCATTTTCGCTTCCTTATGCTGTATTGGACGGAAACGTGCATAGAGTAATTTCCCGTATTTTTTCTGTTACAGCAGACATCACAACACCGAAGGGTAGAAAAATAATACAAGATATAGCAGATAATCTGCTGGACAGAGAAAATCCAGCTGGTTTTAACCAGGCCATCATGGATTTTGGCGCTACAGTTTGTTTACCAGCATCACCCTTGTGTGGCCAATGTGTTTTTGCCGATTATTGTACCTCCTATTTAACAGATACTCAGCGAGATTTCCCCTTTAAAAAAGTCAAAAAACCCTTAAGAAACAGATATTTCCATTTATTCCTTGTCCAGGCAGGAAAACATATATTTTTGACACACAGAAAGGAAAAAGATATTTGGAGAGGATTATACACCTTACCTTTTATTGAAACAAGGGACGAAGAGTGGAAATTTCCATTAGAGGGAATTCAGCTGGGAGGCATTTCCATTGAGAAAAATCAAATACAAACACTGCATTTTACAGATCAACAATTATTAACACACCAAAGAATTCATTTATACTACTATAAAGTAACCTTAGCGACAGGGGGAGAAAAAATATTGGATGATAACATAGAAATGGTACCTTTAACAAATATAAAAGAATTTGCTTTTCCCAAATTTCTGCTTCGGTTTATAGCTGATAACAAGTCATTATTTGATTATAATTAATTTATTATCAATATTTTATATTTATTAAAATACATATAATACTTTTTAGACAGGTCGAAAAATTCTATTAAATGTCCGATGCAAATTAAAAAAAGAGACCTACATTGTGTCTATTAACCATCACAATCAAATGTTATGAACAGAGTAACGCTAATTGGAAATTTAGGAAAAGATCCTGAACAACGAACCTTAGACAATGGAAGCAACCGGGTAACTTTCTCTATTGCCACCAGTGAAAAGTACCAGGACAGGGAAGGAAACTGGCAAGAAACCACAGAATGGCATGATATAGTTTTATGGCGCATCCAGGCGGATAATGCCATGAAGTATTTAAAGAAAGGAAGCACTATTTTTCTTGAAGGAAAGCTTACACACAGGACGTGGCAAGATGCAGAAAATAAAACCCGAAAAACGACAGAAGTAGTGGGTACTATGTTCAAGGTTTTAGAGAGAAGAAGTCCGGGTGCAGATTTTCAAGCTCCCGCCAGTTCAGCTGAAGCGGTCACTCAAAAGTCATCGGAAAATGTTACTGAGGAAGGGGAGAATTTACCCTTTTAAGAATAACATTGACTTACGGTCATTTTTTTGAGCATAATAGCGAAGAAACTAAGGAAAATTTAATTAATTTTGCGAGTTATTAATATTTCCGAATAAATACCATTCATTTTGGATACCGAGCCTCCTTCTGGGGATAGTCCCTATTGTAAACATTGGCCGCTTAGCGGCTTGATTGCACAAAACAACCTTCACAAAAAGGTATTTTTTCCTATTTTTTTAGTTATTGACGCTCCCTCCATTTTCATTGGCATTGTTTTCATTTTTGTTATCATTGTGCTTGCATTAATGTTCATCAGGCAGTTTCTAGGTTTAAAAGTTGAAATAAACCAGATTAAACAGGCCTCTACCGTCAGTAATAATCCGGAAAATGAAGGTCGTTCATCTCACCATTTAAAAATAAGAAAAGAAATGGTGGCTAAAATCGACAAGCTTGGAGAAGTTCAGGTTCGTCAGATTATGCAAGCCAGAGTCAGTATTGTTTCAGTCAGCACATCGACTGATTATCAACAACTCCTTGAGATCATTCGCGAGTCAGGTTATTCCCGAATTCCTGTATATGAAAACGATTTAGACAGCGTCACTGGTCTATTACATGTTAAGGATTTGATAGGATTAGAACATGAAAAAAACGAAGACTACACCTGGCAAAAGCTTATCAGAACGCCCGTATTGTATGTACCTGAGGCAAAAAAAATAGATCAGGTTCTTGGCGCTTTCCAAACGAAGAGACAACATCTGGCTATTGTGGTAGATGAGTATGGGGGTACAGCGGGCTTAATAACGATGGAAGATGTGCTGGAAGAAATTTTTGGTGAAATTCAGGATGAATTTGATGATGAACCAGACATTGTGTACCAAATAATGGAAGATGGGAGTTATATGTTTGAAGGAAAAACGCTCATTCAGGATTTCTGCCACATAATGAATATCGAATCTAATCATTTTGATGATTTAAACAGCGAAGCGGACTCTATTGCAGGACTTATTTTGTCGCAATATGGAGAATTGCCAGCGAAGAACATTCATTTGGAAATCATGGGGTTTAATTTTGAAATCACGGCTGCATCGAGCAGACGAATTGAACAGATGCGTGTCCGGAAGTTAATTTGAGCTAAATAAAACCATTTTTATTACTTCGTCATGTATTTAAAACCATTTTTATTATCTTCCTTATTACTAGGTATTCTTTTCAATTGTGAAAGTTCCGATATCATTTCACCTAAACAGAGAGGTTACCCCCGCGTTGAATTTCCAACGGGTAAATTAGTGGATTATAAACAGGCGAATATTCCCATTCACTTTCGATATCCTGATTATTATTTATTAACCAAGGATTCGTCCTTAATAGGCGATGCGGATAATAAAGATAACTGGTTTAACCTACAGTTACCCTCACTAAACGGAAGTGTGCATTTTAGTTATTACCCCGTTACGAGAGAGAATCAATTGGATAAATTAGTAAATGACGCTTTTAAAATGGCTCATTTTCATAATAAAAAGGCAAATTATATAGACGAGGTGCAGCTAAATATATCGCCCGACGTAACTGGTATAGAATTTCACATTAAAGGCCCCGCGGCAACTCCCTATCAATTTTACCTTACGGACAATAAAAAACATTTTGTAAGGGGTGTTTTTTATGTAAAATCAAAGATTGATATTGATTCCCTGGCACCGATTCATGATTTTATGATTAAAGATATTCAAAAAATAATCGACCAATTTTCGTGGACGGAATAAAAGTGTTGATTATTTTACGTTACTTTTAAAATAACCATTTCTTAATCTTCAAATTAATTATCACATGTGGAAATTCGTTTTTTCTTTAAGTCTGCTGCTTATTACTTCCGCAATATCAGCACAAAAATCAAGTCCGTTAGGTCTTTGGAAAACCATAGATGATGAGACAAAGGAGGCTAAATCTTATATGGAGCTTTATGAAAAGAATGGAAAGGTCTATGGTAAAATAACAAAATTGTTATTGAAACCAGCGGATACCGTTTGTGAGAAGTGTAAAGGAGATAAAGCCAATAAACCGTTAGTTGGCATGGTCCTTATTGATGGGTTAGTAAAATCGGGCGAAGAATGGAAAGGAGCTAATATTTTAGACCCTGTAACAGGGAACTATTATGATTGCACCCTTTGGCTATCCGAGACTACTGATAATGAGTTAAAAGTAAAGGGAAAACATTGGACAGGGCTATCGCGCACGCAAACATGGTACCGCGTAAAAAGTTAATGTAAGTAGCTACGCCGGACTATTGGTATTAAAGGCAATATTAGTATAAAGGAAACCGTTTTTATTTTGATATTACCTTTAATACCAAATTATATGCAAAGAAGCATTACCAAAAACCAGCTACTTCAGTTTATCTACAGCGAATCGAGCGAAACCGACACTGTCCGAATAACGGAGGCACTTCACGTAGATAGTTATCTGAATGAAACCTACAAAGAACTGAAGACAGCCATTCAACGCTTGCCCCGGCTTAGAAAAAACCCGGCTAACAAAACGCTACAAAGTATCCTTTCCTATAGCCGCAAAGAAAAAATAAGAGATACTGCGCTCTAATTTTTTCAATACACCGTCTTTAACCTACAGATTCAAACATTTTTTTTAAAAAGTAGTCTTTTTTAACTGCTTTTACAAACAATTTATTTACTTTTGTCACAAGGGTTTGTTCTTCTTGACATAAAACACTTTAATAAATGGCACAACAGGAAAAAGAGGCAAAATTAAAAGCACTCCAGCTAACCGTCGATAAATTGGAGAAAACCTATGGTAAGGGTACTATCATGCGGCTTGGCGACAAACAAATTGTTCAGGTTGATGTAATTCAGACGGGGTCACTAGGTTTAGATATAGCGCTAGGTATCAATGGATTTCCTAAGGGAAGGATTATTGAAATTTACGGGCCTGAATCTTCCGGAAAAACGACATTAGCAATTCACGCTATTGCCGAGGCACAAAAACAAGGTGGTATTGCTGCTTTTATTGATGCTGAACACGCGTTTGACAGAGCTTATGCACAAAATCTGGGCGTTGATACTGAAAATTTATTAATTTCTCAGCCAGACAACGGGGAACAAGCGCTCGAGATTGCTGAAAACCTAATTCGTTCTGGTGCTATCGATATTATAGTCATAGATTCAGTAGCTGCCTTAGTACCGAGAGCTGAGATTGAAGGTGAAATGGGTGATTCCAAAATGGGCCTTCAAGCAAGACTTATGTCACAGGCAATGCGTAAACTGACTGCCGCGATAGGTAAAACCCAATGCTGCTGTATTTTTATAAATCAGCTGAGGGAAAAAATTGGCGTTATGTTCGGTAACCCGGAAACAACAACAGGTGGAAATGCCCTTAAATTTTATGCCTCCATCCGTTTGGATATTCGTAAATCAGGCGCTGCCATTAAAGATAAAGACGGAAACCTGGTTGGAAATCAAGTAAAAGTTAAAATTGTTAAAAATAAAATGGCACCTCCTTTTAGAGTAGCTTCATTTGATATTACCTTTGGTGAAGGAATCTCAAAAAATGGGGAAATTATTGATTTAGGCGCCGAGCATGATATTATTCAGAAAAGTGGGAGTTGGTACAGTTATGGCGGTGCTAAAATAGCTCAGGGAAGAGAGGGCGCAAAGCAATTTTTGGATGATAATCCAGAGGTCGCTCATGAGTTGGAATTGAAAATTAAAGAAAAATTTAAAAGCATGGAAGTCAGTAGATCAAAAACGGCGGATGTCGCAGATGACGATGATGTTTTTGACGGTGCTGAGGCTTGATAAAGCGGCAACCAAGCTTTTAATTTTAAGATTACCATACGTTTTTAAGGGGATTCGGCTTTCGAGTCCCCTTATCTTTATTAACAAATTGTTTTATGTCTCAAAAAAAATCTTCCGAGTCCATTTTAGAAGTTCATTTTCATGGCATTGCCGATAAAGGACAATGTGTTGGAAAATCCCTAACTGGTGAAACCGTTTTTGCCGTTGGACCCGTCCCGGGTGATAAAGCGCTGATTAAAGTTTTTAGAAAAAGAAAGGGGTTTTATAAAGGACAGGTTATGTCTTATTTAAGCCTCAGTACCAACAGAGTTGAACCCGTTTGTTCCCATTTTGCACAGTGTGGTGGGTGTAAATGGCAGCACCTAAACTACGAAACCCAGTTAGAACAAAAAGAAAAAGTTGTTAAAGACGCTATTTCCAGAATCGGTAAACTTAGCGTTGACCTTTGGCATCCCATTTTTAAAGCAGACCCTATCTATTTTTATAGAAATAAAATGGAATTCACCTTCAGTAACAGACGGTGGCTTACCGATGCAGAAATGGCTATAGGAGAAGATAAATTTTCTCCCGTTCTTGGATTTCACCCACCTGGTGCTTTTGATAAAGTCATTGACATTCAACACTGTAGCTTACAGCAAGAACCTGCAAATCATATACGCAATACCATTCGAACGATAGCTTATTCACAGGACTTATCTTTTTATGACCCAAGAAATCACGAAGGCTTTTTGAGAACTCTATTGTTAAGAGTGACAACCCTGGGAGAAATAATGGTGGTCATAGCCTTTGGTGAGGACGATGCTAAAAAAATATCCTTGTTTTTAGATGAAGTTAAAACCGCTTTACCAGAAATTACTTCTTTGTTTTTTTGTGTAAACACTAAAATGAACGACAGTCTCTACGATCTGGAAATGCATCATTTGGCAGGAAAAACCTCCATTCACGAGAGACTTGGGCATGTGACCTACAAAATTGGTCCAAAATCATTTTTTCAAACCAATACAAGACAAGCAGTCAATCTTTACAATATAGTTAAAGAATTCGCTAATCTGACTGGATCAGAAATTGTATATGATCTTTATACCGGACTGGGTAGCATTGCGCTTTATCTGGCAGCCAACGCAAAACATATTATTGGGATCGAGGAAATCCCCGCAGCCATTGAAGATGCTAAAGTGAATGCCAAAGATAATAACATTGAAAATGTTGATTTTATCGCTGGTGATGTTCGCTTTCTTTTTCATTCAGAACTTATTCAGCAGTTTGGAAAACCCGATCTGATTATTACAGACCCTCCCCGGGCAGGTATGCATCCCGACGTAGTGGCCGTTTTGTTAGCTGTAGCAGCGCCAAAAATTGTGTATGTTAGTTGCGATCCGGCAACCCATGCAAGAGATTTAAATATTCTTTCAGAAAAATACCATATTTTGCAAATGCAAGCCGTTGATATGTTCCCTCACACGCATCATATCGAAAATGTTGCCCTTTTATCGCTGAAATAATCCTTAATTAAACCATGGAGCTGGAAGAAAAATACCAACAATTAAAAAATGATTTAATGCCTTTTTCATCTGTGATGAATAAGGCCTCCGAAACTTTACTGGATGAAGGTATTTCAAAATATCCCATTTTTATTGTTTCCCAGTTAGATATTGAGCTGGGGATTCCTCTGGTACAAAGAAACCCGTCAAATAATAAATGGGCTCTTAATTTATCTACCCTCGAAGAATTAGCCACAAAGAAAATAATTCAAATGGAGAGAGTGGATCATTTTAGAAGTGTTTTTAAAGATCCTGATTTCTTTTTTTGTCTGTTCACTCTGAGTGATCTTGGCGCTCAATTTATTTTTTTACCCAGGGATTAATTCTAACCTAGTTTTATTATGAAAAAAATAGTTATTTTGGAAAGCGAAGAAATCCTTTTATCCGCTATTGAATTCAGGCTTAAAAAACAAGGTTACCAGGTTCTATATTGCCCTAAGTTATCTGATATTTTACATTTTATTTCTGTCGAAAAGCCAAATATGCTTATTGTTGATTTGGATATGAAAAAGAAAACAGGTTTGGCCATTATTGAAAAATTAAGAAAAGAATATACCTCTCCTTTAGGTATTTTGTTAGTAGCAGATCCTGAAGAGGAGGAAAGCATTATGGCAGCTTTTGAGTTGAATGTTGATGATTTCTTACCGAAACCCTTTAAACCAGCAGAACTCATTTTAAGAGCCAGAAGAATTATGAATAATAACTTAATTAATTTAACATGAAAGGAATCATTTTAGCAGGTGGATTAGGTACTCGTCTATATCCCTTAACCCTTGCCGTAAGTAAACAATTAATGCCAGTTTACGACAAACCCATGATTTATTATCCGCTGTCAACTTTAATGTCCGCTGGAATAAAAGATATTTTAATCATTTCAACCCCTGAGGATCTACCAAATTTTGAAAAATTATTGGGAGACGGATCACAGATTGGTTGTCATTTTTCCTACGTCCCACAGTTTGAACCTAATGGATTGGCACAGGCGTTTGTCCTGGGTGAATCCTTTATTAATGGTGATTCTGCTGCTCTGATTCTTGGAGATAATATTTTTTACGGAAATGGCTTGAACGAAATTATGCAGGCTGCAAACAATCCTGCAGGGGGAAAAGTATTTGCCTATGCAGTAGCTGATCCGGAAAGGTACGGGGTAGTTTCGTTTGATGAGCATTTCCGGGCTATTTCTATTGAGGAAAAACCTGAAAATCCAAAATCAAATTTTGCCGTACCCGGCTTATATTTTTACGATAATCAAATTGTAGATATTGCAAAAAATCTACAACCAAGTCCTAGAGGAGAATACGAAATCACCGATGTTAATCGCCATTATTTAGCTCTCGGACAATTATCTGTTAGTGTATTGGGAAGAGGCATTGCGTGGTTGGACACTGGTACCCACCAGTCATTGATGCAAGCTGGACAGTTTATTCAGGTGATTGAAGAAAGACAGGGTTTAAAAATTGGCTGTATAGAAGAAGTAGCCTGGCAAATGGGATTCATAGATGATGAACAATTAGAAAAACTTGGAAACATTTACATAAAGAGTGGCTACGGATTATACCTCTTATCTTTGTTGAAAAAGAAAATTTTCTAACAACTAAGTGTGTCGACGATAGCTGGCAAATAGCCCTGTGAGTTTATACGAAAGAATACATCGTCGAATAAACAGTATATTTAAAACGAAGATAGTCGTTATAATCCGTGATTCAGGAAGGAGCATAAAAAAGAGGCTATCTTTTTGGAGGGCATTAAAAAAGACTGACAAACATTTGGGCTTGTTTACATTTATTTATTTTTGGAGGGAGGGTCAATCTTAAATCTAAGACCTGTATAGGCCATTCCACCAAAAACAGGACCCCACACCATGGAGCCATCAAACCATTCGCTAAAAGGGTCGTCGGCACTAATGATAGGATAATCTTGCTTATAATTAAGTAAATTTTCAACCCCAAGATACAGTTCTAATTTTTTCCCAATTGATTTACTTACCTGAGCATTTACAATAAAGAAATCGGGCGATTCATCTATGGCGAAAACTGCTGCCGGATTACCACTTAAGTCTGGGATTCTTTTCTGACCTTGCCATTGAATAGTTGCATCCAATTTCCACCCACTCGAAGCAGTTTCAACAGCAAAATTGGCAAATGCCTTGTGTTTAGATACAAAAGGACGCTGAAGTAAGTCTAATTGGTAGGTTGTTTTGACATCATTAAATCGATAGGCTAAGCGAACGTCAAGCCAAGGAAAAAAGGTTATATCCACTTGCGATTGAAAGCTGGTAGCATAAGATTTTCCATTCAGATTATAGAATAAGACTTTTTGAGGATTGGCATCGTAATCTACCACTATCTGGTTAACAAATCGGGTATGAAAAAGCTCTATATTTAAGATGGTAGGTTTATTAAACAGTTGCCATTCCTGAGAAAAACTAACACCAGAATTCCAGGCTACCTCCGCGTTCAGACCATAAGGAATATTTGGCTGAGGATTTACAATCTGATAACTACGGGAAGAAGCCATTGCACCTATATTTTCAGCAAAAACAGAGGGCGTTCTTTGACCTCTGCCTGAAACCAATCTAAAAGCTGTTTTCTCATTGGGAGAAAAACGAAAATGTAAGCGCGGAGTAACGAAGAACCCGTATTGATTATGATTATCTGCTCTTAATCCTGCGACCAGAGAAACCTTATTTAAATAATTATAGTTGTATTCAGAAAAAACGCCAGGAACAGATTCATTTCTGAGGAAGTTTGATTCGCCCAGGGTTTCATCAAAACGATCATACTGATAGCTCAAACCACTTTTAAAAACATGGTCTGTACTTCCAATAATAGTTTGGTAGAGTAAATTCGCATATAAAGATTGTTGAAAAGCGTCATATTTTCTTTTTCCAAAAAAACCCGTTTGATCGTGATTTAAAGCTGAAAGTTGTAGGCCGATGCTTGTTTTTGGTTTATCGGGGAATAAATAGCCCATCTTATACCAACCCTCCACCCTACGGGTATCCATACTGGCTAACCAAGGATTGTAAACGCCTGTTCCTGGATGGACATGGTTATCACCCGTTAACTGCCCGCTATTATTTTGAATAAAAGTTCCTTTAAGGCCCCATTGACCTTGAATTCCATTGGAGGTATTAAATTTCCAGCGATTAGCCACTATAAATTGATCTCCGATGGGCCCGTCCATAAAATGATCATCATTTCTGTCCATTTGATCCCTCTGCCTTTTTGCATGTAAGAGTAACCCTGTGTGTAAGTTTTCATTCAGGGAATGAGCGAGGTTCAAATTTGCCTCAAAGCGATTCATTTCATTGGCATAAAAGTTAAAATATAGTTTTTCACTATTTTCTGGTTTTTTTAATTCCACGTTTATTTGACCTGAAATACTTTCAAAACCGTTAGCTACAGAACCAATGCCGGGACTTAACTGGATACCCTCCACCCAGGTTCCAGGTAGGAAAGTCAGGCCATAAATTGCAGATAGGCCACGAATATCTGGAATATTTTCTCTGGTAATCAACATATTAGCCCCCGAAAGACCTAACATTTCAATTTGTCTTGTTCCGGTTACGGCATCTGTGAAAGAAACATCTATGGAAGGGGTAGTTTCAAAACTTTCCGATAAGTTGCAACAAGCTGCCTTTGCCAATTCTCCTTCACCCAAGAGTTGAACTTTTCCTGGGGTTAAAAAAGAATAAGAAGTCGGCTTTTTCTTATAGCTAATTTCAATGGCCTGGAATTCATACCCCCCACCGAGCGTAATAATTATCTCCTTTTGACCTCTCATATCTACAGAATCTGAGGATTCCCCCACGTAGGAAAAAACCAAAACAGAAGTAGTGCCTGCACGAGGAATGGTAAATTCACCATTTTCATTGGTAAATTCACCAAGATTGGTACCTTCCCAATAAACAGAAGCACCCACTGCCGGCATTTTATTACCCTCTCCTTTCAGATAAACAGTACCTGAAACCGATGCTGAGGCATCTAATTTTTCAAGATGATCGGCTCTTAACTGGGGATCCCGATAATGGCAACATTCGTGTAAACTTTCATACACCAGGGAATCTGCCTTGTATTTTTCTGTATCATGCCCAATGCCGGCAATGGCCATTTGTAATGTATTGTTATTGAATGCAGCAGATGAAGGCACAACCGATAAAATATTATTGTACACATTATAATTGACCGCACCGACGCCTTCTACCTTTATAGCTTCCTTTTCGATTCTATTTTTGCACATGCCACATAGGCCATCGACCCAAATAAAAACCGTGTCCTTTTGAGCGATAGCAGCTGCATTTGACAAAAAGAGGATAAGTATAAAGTAGTAATATCGCATTTGAATAAATTTAAAGTATTATTAAAACCGACAATGCTTGTATAAAGGTCTATGGAAAATGAAAATAAATGTTAAAGACCTGTTAATCATAGCTTATGGGCAAGTCCAGTTCCACTCCGAGATAGTGGCACCGCTACCACTAAAAGAGAAATGCCACCACTCTGTCCTGATAGGCTTAAATCCATATTTCATCAGCGTAGTATGCAATATTTTCCTGTTTTTAGAGGCTACCACCGATAGTTCCTGGTAATCCATGTAAGCTTCTTTACCAAAAAAATCATAGGGCGTTCCCATGTCCAGCTCCTTTTTTGACTTAATTTCCTGAAGAGAGATATCTATTGCAGCACCTCTATTATGCA
>JBILDL010000296.1:0-3834 GCA_044352635.1 Saprospiraceae bacterium
GTTGATGACTTCCCTGCTATTGGAAAAGGACGATCTTAGAAGAGCAGAAATGGTTTATGCCGCTATGAAAGGGCTCGATTTGTATATCAATGGTTTAGGCGAAGATGGTGGGTGTGATGAAGGTCCAAGTTATTGGTTTGCTGCAGGAGGTAGTGTTTTTGATTGTCTGGAACTCCTCGAAAAATCAACTTCAGGACAAATTAATATTTTTAAAGAGCCTATTATTCAGAAAATGGCGGCGTATGTCTATAAGGCGCATATTGATGGTTTTTATTTTACCAATTTCGCCGATGCAGATCCAGTTTTGAAACCTGATGGTCTCATGCTTTATCGTTTTGGATTAGCATTGAAAGATGAAAACATGAAACAATTTGGTCAATGGGCTAACCTGAATTTTAATCGGTTTGAGGTCAATGGCAACCAAAGGATGAGAACCATTGAAAATTTGATGACCATCAAAGATATACCATCGAAGACAACCTACCAACCTGTTCAGGATGCCTGGATCAGTGATATTCAGGTGATGACTGCCCGATCGGCTAATGGTTTATATCTGGCAGCCCATGGTGGGCACAATGCTGAAAGTCATAATCATAATGATGTGGGTGATTTTATTGTCTATGCCGATGGTAAACCTATGATTGTTGATGCGGGAAGGGGAAATTATACGGCAAGAACTTTTTCAAGTAAGAGATATGAATTATGGTTTACACAATCAAATTATCATAATCTTCCTATTATAAATGGTTTTGGACAAAAAGAAGGCAGAGATTTTGAAGCTAAAAATGTTTCTTATCAAATTTCAGCGAAGGAGTCAGTGCTCAAAATGGATTTGGCCGATGCTTATCCTAAAGAAGCTGCCATTAAAAAATGGCAACGTTCTATTTCTTTGGTGAAGGAAAAGGAAAAAATAATTTTGGCTGACGATTATGAATTGTCTGCTATCAGCGATTCTTTACAACATATTTTTATGACCGTTTGTGCCGTGGATATTTCTACTCCTGGTAAAATATTGCTCACCAGTAATTCAGAGGGCCAATCTAAAGAGGTAAAACCAACCAGGTTATTGGTGACTTATAATCCTACCCTTTGGATAGCATCAACCGAATTTCCTTCGACTGAAGGAATGGAATATTCCAGTTTTAAAACGAAATGGAATGGAAGCAAAGTTCAACGTATCATACTTACTTCCAAAAAATTAGACCTAAAAGGGAAGCTTCAGTTTGACATTACAAAAGGCTAATAGATGATTTTTTGTAGAAAGTCTTGTTTCATAATATTCAAATCAGTAACTTTGCAATTCAAAGTACTTTAAATGAAAAAAGATACAGATTATTTACAGGACATAGAGGAGATACGATCTTTGATGGAGAAATCCTCGAAATTTATCTCTTTGTCTGGTTGGGCCGGAATATTTGCAGGTATTTTTGCTTTAATGGGGTCTTATATTGCCTTAACTCATCTTGATTTTAATCCACAATCTCTTTCCGTTGACCCAGAAAGTAATACTTTTCAACAAACACAGATTTTTTCAGTAGTCCAGTTAGCTCTGCTTGTATTCCTACTTGCCATTTCGTTTGCCTTATTTTTCACCCATCGAAGAGCGAAAAGAAAGGATGAATTATTGTGGACCCCAACGGCGAAAAGGTTGGTTATGAATATGGCAGTACCTCTTTTAACAGGAGGAATCCTAATTCTCCTCTTTATTTCAAAGGGTTTCATTGGATTTGTAGCTCCTTTTTCCCTTTTATTTTATGGACTGGCCCTTTTTAATATCAGTAAGTTCACTTTTGATGAAGTTAAAATATTGGGTCTGATAGAGATTTTACTGGGACTTATCAGTGTGTATAAAGTATCCTTAGGTTTACTTTTCTGGGCTATAGGTTTCGGTGTGGTTCATATCGTTTACGGTATATATGTTTATTTTAAATACGAAAGGTGAAAATATCCATAGACAGTCTTCAAAAAGCTTTCGAGAGCCGTGTCAGGTTAGGGATCATGTCTATATTGATTCTTCACGATTGGGTTGAATTTGTAGAGCTAAAGGATTATTTAAAGGTGACTGATGGTAATCTGGCCAGTCACTTATCTGCATTGGAGAAATTGAATTTTATCCAATCTCGAAAACAGTTTATTGGAAATAAACCGAATACAAGTTATGCCGCAACTAAACTGGGAAGGGAATCTTTCGGAAATCATCTGAATGCCCTTGAAAATTTGATAAAAGGGGTTTCGAAATAATTTATTTATTAATAACTTTGAAAAACAAAGTACTTTTAAAACATGCCAAAATGAAAAATGATATTTTTATCCATCTGGATAATCCAAAGGAACTGGAAAGATTGTATAGACAAAACAAAACACAGTTCAAACAATCTTTCCTCGATGTTTATCCGCAAATTAAAGATAGACCTATGGCTCAGTTTTGGAAAGAAAGACTGGAGGATTCAAAGGAGGAAATCCAGTTTGGATCAAAAAAAGAGCTAATTTTTGTACTTATAGCCGCTTTAATAGCCGGTTTGATTGCAAAAATACCTTCATTTACCAGCATTGAGGAAGAATTTTTTTATTCCAGAAATTTGGGCTTTATTGTTTTTCCAACCTTAATTGCCTATTTCTCCTGGAAAAATAATCTTGGTATTCAAAAATGGATGCTCTTCGGTGGTATCACTATAATCTCCCTGCTGTTTATCAATCTGTTTCCAAATGACCCGAACAGTGATACCTTAACTTTGTCATGTCTTCATTTACTTCTTTTTCTTTGGTCTTTATTAGGATTTTCTTTTGTTGGGGAAGCTGGTCACCCTTTAAAAAGACTCGATTTTCTTCGGTTCAATGGTGATTTTGTCGTTATGTCCACGTTGATTTTAATCGCTGGAGGTATTACCACAGGCATAACGATTGGACTTTTTTCCCTAATCGGTTATCAGATTGAAAATTTTTATTTTGACAATGTGGTGGTGGTTGGATTAGCAGCAGTTCCTTTGGTCGCTACTTTTCTTACCCAGACAAATCCTCAATTAGTGAGTAAGGTCTCTCCCGTTATTGCCAGAATATTTAGTCCCATTGTTTTAGTAATGCTGGTTATTTATCTGTTTGCTATTTTTTATTCGGGTAAGGACCCATATAATGACCGGGATTTTTTGCTTTTATTTAATGCCCTTTTAATAGGTGTAATGGCTATTATTTTCTTTTCCGTCGCAGAAGCGACGAATACGGAGAAGGGTAAAACAGAAAAATGGATACTATTTCTTCTTTCAGTGGTAACCATTTTGGTCAATGCTATTGCTCTTTCGGCTATCTTGTTTAGAATTTCTACCTGGGGAATTACACCCAACAGATTAGCGGTACTGGGAAGTAATATATTTATCTTGATAAACCTGCTATTGGTAACTATTAAGTTGTATGGCGTCGTCACCAAGAAATCAAACATTGTGGAAGTAGGTGGACAGATTGCCATTTTTCTGCCCGTTTATGTGATATGGACTTCATTCGTAACTTTTATTTTACCCTTTTTATTTAATTTTAAATAATTAAGATATGGTTGCAATACAAAATATACCGTACTGCATCTATAATAAATCTAGGAAACAAATGCACATGGAATATATAAAAGGCACCTTTGGTTATGATCTTCAATTTCTAAAAAAATATCACAAAGATTTGATTCTCCTGGGTGATGAATCAGATGCTGCGGCTCAGATTATTATTTTACCCGCCTATCAAGGAAGGGTTATGACAAGTACAGCAGAAGGAGACGGTGGAATGAGTTTTGGCTGGATAAACTATGATCTCATTGATTCCAATAAAGAAGAGGAGCATTTTCATGCTTTT
>JBILDL010000297.1:0-3822 GCA_044352635.1 Saprospiraceae bacterium
TCTGTCAATTGACTCCCAATATTGCTCATTTGCACAATAGGGGCAATTAAAAATCCCAGATATAGGGTAAAAGCAAGGAAATCGCCAAAAGTCAGTTTATTGGTCATAATCAGATAACCACCTAATCCCATGATTCCCGCTGATGCTAATCCGAGCAATAGCGTAGCGGCACTGGTCACAAAACTAGTAGCCGTAAGGCTGGATTTAACATTCTGATATAATTTTTCGACTCCTCTGGCAAAAGTATCGATTTCCTGTTGCTCGGCATTAAATCCTTTGATGACCCTTACACCGCCTAAGGTTTCAGTCAATCGACCAGTAACTTCGGCATTAATGACGCCTCTTGCCCTGAAAATAGGTCTGATTTTCCCAAAAGCTTTTAGAGAAATAAGTCCAAATATAATAACGGGAACTAAGACATATAGGGTCAGAAGTGGGCTAATGGCGACGAGTAAAAACAAACAAATGACGGCAGTAATGGCACCCCCAATCATCTGGGCTAAACCAGTACCCACAATATTTCTCACTCCTTCCACATCATTCATGATGCGGGAAACGAGTTCTCCTGTTTTAACGTTATCGAAGTATCTTACAGGAAGTTGTATGATGTGTTTTTGAACCTTTACCCTTAATTGAGAGATTAAATATTGTCCTTCAACACTGAGTAGTTGAGTTAAAAAATAAGAGGTAACTGACTGTATGATCAATGCAATGACCACTGCGGCCAATAACCATCCTAAGCCTTGTAAATTTTTATTGGGAATGACATCGTCAATGAGATATTTGCTCGCTCCAGGTAGTATCAGACTAGCTAATCTACTGATAATGATGAGTAGAAGACCAACAGATAATTTATTTAAACGTGGGTGAATAAAGGTTTGATAGACAAATTTCAAACTGACAGTACTTTCCTTTTTGGGTTTCATAAGTATGGCTTTTCCAGGGTGTTTTTTTAGAAGTTACTTTTAAACATTTAGTATACACAATTAGTTGATTTGTAATTGATGCAATTTTAAAATATTAAAATCGCTGTCATAAATCAGTTCACTTGTGATAACTTTCCTATATTGGGAAAAATATATTTATTTATGAAGCGGTTTCCTTTTGTCATTGGGCTAATTTTATTTTTAAATGTTGTAAATGGACAGATAGATCCAAGTAAAATAACCATCGTTCGCGATAGTTTTGGCATCCCCCACATTTTTGCCAAAACGGATCCTGAAGTTTCTTATGGTTTGGCCTGGGCCTATTGTGAAGATCAGTTTGCTAGTTTACAAATGGTTGCATTGCCAGCAAAAAAAGCGATGGGACGTGCTTTTGGTAAAAATGCAGTGGCCGCAGATTATGCTTTTGATTGGTTTCAATGCAGGGAGGTGACAGAGGAAAAATGGAATTCCCTATCTCCCGAATTTATAAAACTTATTGCCGGTTATGTCCAGGGTGTAAATGATTACGCTGCAGCACATCCTGAAGAGGTGCTCGTTAAAAAGGTTTTTCCCATCACGGTTAAAGAATATATTGCTTCATCGGTTTTGGCATTGACTAAATTCAATGGGGGGGACCAGGCGTTACAGCAAATTTTTAATAATCAGGTGAAATGGCTCATTGACTATGACAAAATGGGATCAAATGGCATTGCGGTGCATCCTGACAGGACAACGGAAGGGGTCGCTTATCTGGCCATAAATGCTCATCAGCCCAATGAAGGTCCTGAAGCTTTTTATGAAGCGCATGTTCAAAGTGAGGAAGGTTGGAATGCTTTGGGGGGATTGCTCGCCGGCGGTCCATGCATTTTACATGGGGTAAATGAACATTACGGTTGGGCGCATACTGTAAATTTATGCGATAGAATGGACATTTTTCAACTCGAAAGGCATCCTAAAAAGAAGTATTACTATAAATATGATGGTCAATGGGAAAAATTACAGATTAAAAAAGTGAGCTTACATGTAAAGGGGGTACCTTTTCCTATTTCCAAAAAAGCTTTTTCCAGCAAATATGGTCCAACTTTAATCAATGAACAAGGTGCTTTTTCAGTAAGATTAGGTGCCAATCAGGAAATTAGAGCGCTCGATCAATGGTATCAAATGAATAAGGGAAAGAATTTTACTGATTTTTATACCGCGTTACACGTACAGGGATTATCCATGTTTAATATCGTTTATGCCGATCGGTATGATACCATTTTCTATGTAAATAATGCCCTTATGCCGATAAGGAAAGAGGATCCGCAGCTGAATTGGCTCGAAACACTGCCCGGAAATACCTCAACTACCTTGTGGACAAAATTTAGACCACTGAAGGATCTTCCTCAATATGTTAATCCGGCCGCCGGTTTCCTGTTCAATACCAATCATTCTTCTTTCTCAGCTACAGCAAGTGCCGATAATCTAAAAATATCCCAGTTTTCGTCTGCCGATGGGTGGGAAACCATGGAAAATAATAGAAGTGTCCGTTTCAGACAAAGATTTGAAGCGATACCAAAAATTGATTTTCAAACTTTCAAAGATATTAAATTCGATAGGCAGTATCCTGAAAAACTCACTTTTATGTATCAACTCGATTCCCTTTTCCTTTTGGAAAATGCAGGAGATGAGCAAGATAATAAGCTGTTGAATACCTTGAAAACCTGGGATTTTCAGGGGACCGCAGAAAGTAAAGGTGCCGCAGTTTTTATGCTCGTTTATGAATATTTGGCCAAGGCATTAAGAGGCCAAGAGGCTAGGGCGATTACTAAAGAGGAGGGAATACAGGCTTTAGCCTACGCAAAAAAATACCTGCTGGATAATTTTGGAAAAATTGATCTCGCCTTAGGTGATATCCAAAAATTAGTACGCGGGAATCAAGAATTTCCCGTGGGTGGATTACCTGACTTGCTTGCCCCGCAATGGAGTCGCCCCTACGAAGGGGGGAAAAGAAAAATTGTAGGGGGCGATGCCTATGTGATGATGGTTAAATTTCCCAAAAATGAACTACCTGTTATCGAAACGGTAAATACCTACGGAGCCTCTTCTCATCCCGAAAATCCTCATTTCGCTGATCAGGTTCCTCTCTTTTTAGCGCAGAAAACCAAGACAATGACGCTGGACAAGCAAAAAATAATGGCTCAGGCTGAACGTATTTATTCGCCTGGCGCCAAAAAATAAATGAGTATGCCTAAAAACCAGAACGGAAAAAGGTGAAATCAGAGTCAGAAAAACCCATAAAGGACTTTATTCTTGCTCGTTAAATACCGATTTTGCCCCAACCGAAAGGATGTTTCTGATTCAGTCAAAAATGGAAACTTGTTCAAAATTAGGATAGGACAAGGCGAAATAAAGCTAAATACTTATTCTTGCTAACTAACTGAAAATGAGGTTTCCATTAAAAAAAATTGGTCGTAAAAAACCATGCAATGACGCTTTAGGCGAAAAGATCCATAACGGCTTTCCCTTTTCCATCGGGGGTAGTATAAAATGGTCTTTGTTCAATGTCATAATTTGTGTCCGGAGAAATACCCAGGGCATGATAAATAGTTTGGTGAAGCCCGGCAATTTTTATTGGATTTTCAATGGTTTTACATGGCCTTTCGTCCGCTGTTTTTCCGTAAGCAAATCCTTTTTTTATACCGCCGCCAAACATTAAAACAGAACAACCGTCAGTAAAATGCCTGTGCATACCATAATATTTCAGTTCATGCAGAATATCTGGTTGATTGACTTGCTCCTTTACTTTCAGGTCGGGACGTCCCTCTACCATCATATCGCGGCTAAATTCACTGGCTAAAATAATCAGCGTTCTGTCTAAGTGCCCTGATTCATCTAAATCTCTGATGAGTTGGGC
>JBILDL010000298.1:0-3807 GCA_044352635.1 Saprospiraceae bacterium
ACTTGCCGTTCTTTGGACGGAAGCGCAAATCTTAAAATTACTCACCGTTTTTCCTGAAGGTCAAATCGTTGTATTGGCAAATGGTATCGTAGTCGGTTACTCTTTTTCCATCATTCTGTCTATCGAACAGATGGAAAAGATAACCCATTTTAGGGAAATAACAGGGAATTTTTCCTTTTCTACCCACCAGTACGAAGGGGATTTATTATATGGTCTCGATACTTTTGTTCTTCCTGAATACCGGGGATTAAGACTAGGAAGGAGACTTTCCGATGTTCGTAAGGAATGGTGTGAGGAAAGGAACCTAAGTGCTATCATCACCTATTCCCGTATGCCCAAACAGGCGGGTGAGTCCTTAAAAAATCCAAAGGATTATATACAGAAGGTAAAATACAAGGAGCTGCAAGATCCTATTCTAGGATTTCATCTGGCTAATGATTTTCATATTAAAACCATCCTTCCTGACTATTTTGCGGGCGATAAGGAACAGACACTGAGTACTGTTATCTTGGAATGGAATAATATTTTTTACCAGAAAAGAACCCGGGAAATAAGTTATCGCACCAGTGTGGTCAGGGTCGGTCTTATCCAATGGCAAATGCGCTTGTTTCCCTCTATGGATGCCCTTTGCGAACAAATTGAATATTTCGTCGATTCTGTCGCCAGCTACACCTGTGACTTCATGCTTTTTCCGGAATTATTTAACGCGCCTCTTATGGCAGAGTTCAATCATTTGAGTGAACCTGAAGCTATTAGGGAGTTATCCGCGTTTACCATTCCACTTAGGGATAAGTTTTTGGAATATGCTGTTTCTTACAATGTCAATATTATTACAGGCAGCATGCCACTGATGGAAAATGGGCAGCTATTAAATGTTGGCTATTTATGTCGTCGTGACGGAACATTCGAACGCTACGAAAAAATTCATATCACGCCGGCAGAAGTCGATTCTTGGGGTATGGCCGGAGGAAGTAAAATGGAAGTTTTTGACACCGACTCCGGTAAAATTGCCGTGGCTATATGCTATGACGTTGAATTTCCTGAAATGTGCCGGATTTTAGCCGACAAAGGGATGCAAATATTATTTGTCCCCTTCTTGACTGACACCCAAAACGGCTATATGAGGGTTCGTTATTGTGCCCAGGCGAGAGCCATTGAAAACGAATGCTATGTGGTCATGGCAGGTTGTGTTGGTAATCTTCCTCAGGTTCATAATATGGATATTCAATATGCTCAATCTGCTGTGTTAACACCCTCAGACTTCGCTTTTCCTTCCAATGCGGTGAAAGGCGAGGCTACGCCAAATACGGAAATGACGCTTATCGTTGATATTGATCTCGATTTATTAAGAGAATTACATGAATATGGCAGTGTGCGAAATATGAAAGACCGCCGCTTAGAACTTTACGAAATTAAACCTCCTTCGTAATTATTTTTTCCTTGTGTGATAAAGGTAACTGAAATCCCTTTTTTATTGGCTCACATTTGTATTGTATTTAATTCTTAACCTCAATACAAAGACGATGATACCAAACATTGGATCTGCCGATAAGATGATCAGAATCATTATCGCTGCTATTATTACTGGTTTATTTATTGGAAATATTATCTCAGGAACCGTTGGCTATCTGCTATTGGCGCTTGCTGGCATTTTTGTGCTTACCAGTTTTGTAAGTTTCTGCCCCCTATATTTACCGTTTGGCATCTCAACGAGAAAAAAAGACCAATAAATCGAACGGACCATGAATTTTATACAAACACATAAACTGACTATTATAGGTGTATTGATAGGCGCTGTAGGTGGATACTTATACTATTACCATATTGGTTGCGTCTCCGGAACCTGTCTTATCACCTCAAAACCAATAAACAGTACCCTTTACGGCTCTGTTATGGGTGGTTTATTTTTAAACATGTTTCAAAAGGAAAATACTAAACAATCATAACATGACTTTGCAAAACATTTTAAAGGAGAAAAAAGGAACTATTGTAGATGTTCGTTCTCCAGAAGAATTTATGGGTGGAAATGTAGTGGGATCCATTAATATTCCCCTGCAGGAAATTCCACAACGTTTGGAAGAATTAAAAACATTGAAGCAGCCCCTTATTCTGTGTTGTGCCTCTGGAATGCGCAGTGGACAGGCCCATGGCTTTCTGAATCAACAAGGTATCACTTGTTTGAATGGAGGTGGTTGGACCGATGTGAATTATTATCAAGCGCAAGCTAACTAAATCTATTTATCATGGATGCTCATTATTATCATGTAGATGTAAACTGGCAGATGGACCGAAAAGGTAAGCTTTGCTCTCCTGAATTATCCAAAGAAAATGGTCCCTGTATCGAGGTTGCCACCCCTCCAGAATTCCCTAAAGGTATGCCAGGCATCTGGTCACCGGAACACCTATTCACAGCTGCAGTCAGCAGTTGTCTCATGACTACCTTTTTGGCTATCGCTGAAAATTCTAAACTGAATTTTAGTAGTTTCAGCTGTCAGGCAAAAGGAAAACTGGAACAGAAAGATGGAAAATTCATGATGAGTGAAGTGATTCTTGAACCTACCGTTACCATTGTCGATGAAAAAGATGAGGCAAAAACACTTAGGATTTTAGAAAAATCGGAAGCAGCTTGTCTTATTTCAAATTCAGTGACATCGAAAATAATAATGCTGCCTACCATTAAAATAATAACGAATGAAGGAGTTGTGGCTTAGAATATCCACTCAGTGGACCATTATCAGGGGATTTTATTTGTTAGCCGGCTTATTTATCGCTTCTCAAGCGATCATTGAGGGTCAATGGTTTGGCGCCATTTTTGGCATCTACTTTACCTCTATGGGTTTATTTGCCTTCGGATGTGCTTCCGGTGCCTGCTTTGGAGGTGCCTGCGAAAAACCAACCGTTAACAAAGCAGATTAATTAAAGCGTCCGAAGGATAGTATTTCAAGTGATTATTTCGCTTGACATGCTATCTTTTCGGACACTTTTCATTTACACAAAATATTTAAGAAAAATATACTTACATTTAGATAACCTGAATTTCTCATCCCTCTCCGAACCCTTTTGCTACCAAAATATTTATATAATTTCAATGACAACATGGCAAAAATTAAAAAAATCAATGTTAAGGGAACAGAAATTATTCTTTTCAACAAAGGAAATGATGAATTCATCTCTATTACTGACATAGCGCGGTTCAAAAATGCCACTGAACCAAAAGATGTTGTAAAAAATTGGATGCGTAGCAAAAGCACAATAGAATTTCTTGGTCTGTGGGAAAGAATTAATAATCCAAATTTCAAAGGGGTCGAATTCGACGCCTTTATGTTTGAAGCTGGAAGCAATTCCTTCGTACTTTCACCTTCAAAGTGGATTGAATCTACAAACGCCATTGGTATAATCTCCAAAGTTGGGAGTGGTGGAGGAACTTATGCCCATATTGATATTGCACTGGAATTTGCTTCATGGGTAAGTGCAGAGTTTAAACTTTACCTGTTAATTGAGTTCAAGAGATTGAAATCAATTGAAAATGAACGATTAAATATCGAATGGAATCTACATCGCACCATTAGTAAAATAAATTATCAAATTCATACCGATGCTATTAAAGAACATATCATCCCTATAAGTATAACCAAAGAACATACAGCTCAAATATATGCCAGCGAGGCCGATGTACTGAATGTAGCTTTATTTGGCAAAACAGCCAAACAATGGCGAGCTGAAAACAACAATGTCGAGGGAAATATTAGAGACCAAGCCACTTTAGAACAATTATTGGTGTTGGCCAATTTGGAAAGCCTGAATGCC
>JBILDL010000299.1:0-3788 GCA_044352635.1 Saprospiraceae bacterium
AAAATTTCCATCCCAACCGATTCACTATTTATCACATTTACCGGCGTGGATTTTTCTCTGATGCGCATACGAACCAGGGCTGTGATATCCTTGCCAAAACCACCTCCAAACCATTCACCATTTTTAATAATGGTTGACAGTTGTCCATAATTATACGTGATTTTACTGTAGGGCATAAACATATCTTTTGCGTATTGCACCATAAGGATATAATCGCCATCTGCTTTTAGAGGAACGCCCGGATTATTAGTTTCCAGATTTAACAAAGGCGTATTGATAAGTTCAAAATTCTTTTCTGTTTTAAACTCATGAAAACCATATCCTACTACTTTCAAATCCTTATCATCAAATTTAGCATCACCGTTATCAATGTATTGATAGAGGAGCAAACTGACCGATTTACCAAAATGGGAATTTCCATTACTCGCCACTGAAAAAGAAGCTTCATAAGCATCAAAACCTGCCTTTTTTACATAATAATAATTTCCTGCCTCCCAAATATCACCAGTCACAACGGAAGGTTGGGTTGCACTGGAAAGAATGCCATCATCTTTTGCAAATAGATTTCTGGTAACTATAAAATTGGTAACCAAACTATTATCCGATGGAACTTCATCGGTAGAGTCAGTGGAAACAAGATATTGGGTAGCATAACTTCCTGTATCCCTTGGTATAAAAATTTTAGGAATGGAAAAAGTATCTACCAACCCACTTTTCAAATTCAGCAGAGTGGTATCGGCATTAAACGACTGACCATTTGATGAAATAACCTTGACGGAAAACTTAACTTTAGGTTGCGCCAGGGTTCCTTTATTACTTACGGTAGCTACGAAAGGTACTTCTTGAACCTGAGAGACGGGAACGCCAAAACTTTCGGGAAGAATGGGAGCAGAAACCACCAGATCTCTGGCGGGTTGCGGATTACCTTCAAAAAGAGCCACATCATCTATGCGCCAGGCATATTCATAATTACCTTTCCAACGAAAACGAATAAAAACCTTTTCTTTTCCAGCGGCATCCGGCAACTCAAGGGTAACAATTTGACGGGAGGCACTTACACTATTTGCTGCTACATCCGTCAGGATAGTAGTATAAACGAAGGCAGTACCATCAAAACTAATCCCCACCTGAGCTATGGACTGACTTGGCGGAGAATAAAAAGCGTATTGATTTTCGAATCTTAGAAATATATTTTTCTTACCCACACAATTTATGGGGGTAATAGTAGTCAAAAGAACATCATGAGGATTTTCTCCGTTATCTTCAGAATTAAATACGGCAAAACCATTAGCCGCTGTTTTTGAAGTAAAATCGGGTTGTCCTTCAAATAAACTTTTAGGATTATCGCTCCATTTCCATTTTTCAGGCCCTGCATTGGTTCCGCCCGAGACCCATTTAGCCGTAAAATCTGCTGCAGAAGCAAATGTTTCGTTATAAAATGGCGATGCAGTCTGGCTGTAACCGACCAATGAAATGAGAAGGAAATTCAGGAAAAAAAAGGGCAAAATGCGCAAGTATTTTTTCATGTTGTTCATATTTATTTGTTTTGTACAGTATATAAATTTAAATAATAAGAAGAAAAAGACTGTAGTTCCAGTGAAACTACTCCGGAACGGGAACAAACCTGAGCACCCGCGGCATTGGCAATATTTCCCATTGTTTCCAGGTCAACCTGTTTAAATAGAGACCAAACCAGGCTGGAAATGACAGCGTCGCCCGCGCCGCAAACATCACTTATTTCCTGTTTAATACCTTTAATCCAAAAGCAGGAAAAACGATTTGCAATCCAAAGTCCGTCCTCTCCAAGGGTAATAACTGAAATTTCGCAATCTAGTTTATCAAAAATGTAATCTGATACTCTTTTTAGGTCAGAAATATTATTTTCGAATAGAAAAGGGATTTTTTTCTGAATTTCCTTTTTATTTGGTTTAAATAATGTCACCCCCTGATAGTCCCAAAAATGCAAATTTTTTGGATCGACTACGATGGGAATATCCATATCCTTTGCCATTGAAATGAGTGATTTGATAATAAAAGGTGTTAATACCCCTTTATTATAATCTTGCAAAACGATTCCTTGGGGCTTGTATTTACCCCAAAGACTTAAAATATGCGCTAAAAAGGCCTTTTCTTCCTCCGATGACAAAGAATGAGTATCTTCCTCATCAATTCTGAGCAGATGCTGCCCATTTGACATAACCCTGATTTTTTGGGAGGTTCTACGGGATGAACTTTTTATTATACCTTCCGAAGAAAGACCTGCCTTTTCTAAGTAATTCAACAATGAATCGGCAGAATCATCCTTTCCAATAACAGAAAAAAGGATAGTATGGAGTTGTAAACCATATAAATTCAGAGCTACGTTGGCAGCGCCACCTGGCCTCTCCGATTTTTTGTTTACGTCAAGAACGGGCACAGGTGCTTCTGGAGAGATTCTGTTAACTACACCAAGTATGTATTTATCCAGCATAACATCTCCGACAACAAAAACGACCTGATTGAATTCAGCCAAATTACCGTTTACTATCATAATCTAATACTTCAGATATAAAAGGTAAAATCTTATCCACTGTACCCATATTTTGGACAATATACGACGAAGCAATCATTCCAACCTTATGCCTTCCATTTGCATCCGTTAATTTTTCTAAAACGAGCTGCCAATCTCTTACATTTCTAATAGAAAAGCCACCTCCGTTCTCCACCAAAAAATGAGCTTCTGGGAAAGCCTTAAATTTAGGGCCAAAAATAACAGGCATTTCATAAACGATAGGCTCCAAAAGATTATGAATACCCTTTCCAAAACCACCACCTACATAAGCCAGCTGAGCAAACCGGTAAGCATACTTAAGCATTCCAAGGGTATCCAATAATAAAATACGTTCATTTCCTGTGGCTTCAGAAGCTTTTGAAAAAAGTATTATGTTCTTTTCATCCTTTACATAGGAGAATAACAGATTTATTTGGTGGGACGATATTTCATGTGGCGCCCATATTATTTTCCAATTTTTATAGGCAGAATTAGCTAAAAAATACTGTAAAAAAGGGATATCCTCAGGCCAAGTACTACCAAAAATAATCGTGTCTGAGTCCAAAGTAAAGTCCTTAATGATTTCATTTTCCCAAGATACTTCCTTATTTTTTTTCACACTATCTACCCTACTATTGCCTGCCAGGATGGTATTATGAAGATTATATTTTTTTGCCAACTCCATGTCCTTTGTATTTTGAAGAAAAAGAACAGAGAAAAGACGACATATTTTTACATACCACAACGAATAGACAGGCATCTTTAATAAAGAGGAAGAAAGGGTACCTGAAACCAGAATAACTGGTATTTTTTGAAGGTTCAACTCATTCAAATAATGGAACCACAATTCCTGTTTCACAAATAAAACCAAGGATGGACGAAGGGCATTAATCCAGGATTTTGCCACTTTTTGTCCATCTAAAGGAAGGGGGAAAACGGCATCTGCCTGAAAAAAGGAAGAAGGACGATAAAATCCAGAAGGAGAAAAAAAGGTTAGAATAATCAAATATTCGGGGAACCTACTTTTGATTTCAAAAAGAATGGGTTTCACTTGCTCATATTCTCCTAGGGAGGCACAATGCACCCAGACACACTTTGAGGAGGAACACAAGGCGTCGATAGCACTGATCGAGTTCTTTGTTTGCTTTTGACCGTCTGTCCACGCGCCCCATCTTTTTGAAAAAAGAGCCAGAACGGGTAAACACAAATCAACCATAAAAAGGAGGAAGTTATACAAAAGAAGCATACATCCTCATTA
>JBILDL010000300.1:0-3787 GCA_044352635.1 Saprospiraceae bacterium
TGTAGTTGGCGAAAAATGGGGACAATTACGTGGTGGAGCCATTAAGCGTGACGACCAAGGTAGAGCTATTTTAGATAAAGATGGACTTTATACAGCGGTAAATAATCAATATTTAGGAAGTGTTTTACCTGATGTAACGGGTGGATTTGTAAGTCAGTTAACTTACAAAAATTTCTCTTTCAGCTTTAACATTGACTATTCATTTGGTGGAAAATACTACTCATTATCTGATGCATGGGGTAAATTCTCTGGATTATTTGCAGCAACAGGTGCATTAAATGACAAAGGTAACAACGTTCGTGACGATGTAAGTGCTGGTGGTGGTGTAAAAGTAGAAGGTGTAAATGCAGCGGGAGAGCCTGTAACAATGTATGCTGATGGCTTCAATTATTTCCACCAGTTTGTAAATAGAGGTATCGCTGAAGATCATTTATTTGATTTATCTTTTGTGAAATTAAGAGAAGTAAGTTTTGGTTACAGTATTCCTGTGGCAAATACTTCTTTTGCTAAATTCGTACAGGGAGCAACTATTTCATTAGTAGCAAGAAACCCTTGGTTGATTTATGCACAAAATCGCGATTTTGACCCAAGCGAACTTGCTGGTACTTTTGGTGAAAACGGACAATTCCCTGGCACAAGAAGTATTGGATTTAACCTTAAATTACAATTCTAATAAACAGAAATATGAAACGAAATAATAATTCTACATTTTTCCTTTTGATGCTTTTAGCATCCATTGGATTTTTTCCCGCTTGCGATAGTTTTACGGATTTTGGGGATACCAATGTTGACCCAAACAGAACCAACAAGCCTGTAACCGCCGCTTTAATAACCAATGCCATAGCAGGAATGGGCGCTGCTTTTATAACAGAAGGTCTATACTGCCAATATTTTGCCCAATCTCAATATACAGATGGTTCATTATATTCCAGAACAGAAGGCGGATTTGGCACCTACTCAGGTGTACTTTATGATCTTCAAAATGTAATCATTAACAATACTGATGCAGATTTAAAAACTGCTGCATTGGTTCAAGGTTCTAACGCAAATCAAATAGCGGTTTCTCGCATTTTGAAAGCTTATTACTTTGCAAGATTAACAGATTATTTTGGTGACATTCCTTACACTCAAGCACTTACAGGTGAAGTGAAACCTGTTTATGATGCACAACAGACCATTTATAATGGCATTTTCAAGGAGTTAGACGAAGCAGTAAAACAATTTGACGGAGGTGTATCTGCCAGAGGTGATATCCTTTTCAGTGGAAATATCACTCGTTGGAAGAAATTTGCCAATTCTTTAAGATTAGTTTTGGCTATTCGTATTTCTAAAGCAGATGCCGCTACGGGTGCAACCCAGGCAAAAGCTGCTTTAGCTGCTGATGGAGGTGTTATTACTACAAATGCTGATAATGCAATGTTAAATTACCCTGGTGGGAACTTTAACAATCCTTGGTATGCTGCTTACCTGACTCGTCAAGATCAGGCCATTAGCGAAATCATGGTAAAAATGTTAAATGAAAGAACTGACCCAAGGGTAAATTCTTTTGCAACCGCTGACAAGACGGGTAAAATTACGGGAATTCCTTACGGACTTCCAAGAGAACAGGCCATTCAGTTTACCAATGCCAATCCAACCTGGTCATTCGTTTTAGCTCCTTCTTTTAGAGCAGCTGCTACTCCTCATGCGATTTTAACCTCAGCAGACGTTACTCTTGCTCGCGCGGAAGCTGCATCTATGGGTTGGACAACTGAAAATGCAGAACAGCTTTACAAAGACGGTATTAAGTTATCTATGGAGTACTGGAAAGTATTTTCTCAGGCATCTTATGACGCTTATAATACTGGTGTTTTAGTGGCATTTAAGGCAGGTGATAATGCAGGAAATTTAGAGAAAATCCGTTTACAAAGATGGTTTACCTTTTATCCTGATGGATTACAAGGTTGGTCTGAATGGAGAAGAACTGGAGTACCAGCTTTAAAACCTACTCCTTTTGCAATAAACTCATCTAAGCAAATTATTAGACGATATATTTATCCAGCAACTGAGGCTACCTTAAATGGTGTAAATTATCAGGCAGCAGTTGGAAAAATTTCTGGTGGTGATACAAACGATGGAAAAGTTTGGTGGGATAAATAATTAATTATCCTTTTTCATAAAGGGGTTAGGTAAGATTTTACCTAACCCTTTTTTTATGCTTTCGAGACTGCATAATTAATTAAGTTAGCATAATCTGGAGATTTTTTGAGTAATTCTGCATTTCCAACCATAATAAAATGCTCCCTCGCTCTGGTGATGGCGACATTTAATTTCCTATCCACTCCATCCGTATTCTTAGACACCAATGTACTTAATTGTCTTGGATAATTTAGACAAGGCGAATATATTATTATAGAACGGGCGCTGCCTTGATACCTTTCAACAGTATCGATAGTAAACAAAGAAATATCTAACCCAATACTGATTAAATACTCCCTGATGCAAGCAATCTGAGCTCTGTATGGGGTAATAATCCCAATATCGAAAGTTGTTAACGCTCTATGCTGTTCTTTAAAATATTGCTGAAAAAATAAAATAATCTGTCCAATTTGAATGGCTTCAAATTGATTACTTTTTCCACTGGCATCCGATAAATCTATTTTTGTTGAAAAAAAACAAACTCTGGAAGATTGAATATACCTGGCCATTTCCGAAGTTAAAACATAAGAAAGATCAGGTAAAGGCTGTATTAACTTTTTTTGTTTGTCCGCGTATTCAGGAAGTACCCTTAGCATATCACTATAAAAATGGAAACCTGGGAACGTCATAATTTCCTTATGCATCCTTCCTTGAAAACTAAGTTTACCAAGAGCCCAATGCCAGTTCATTTTTTCAACCCTTTTTATCATTCTTTCAAAAACGGAATCCCGTAAATTATGAAAACCAATAGTCAATAAATCCTGATCTTTCACCTCACTTTGATCTTGTGATTGTAAAACAACAGCAGGCAATTGTTTATGATCACCTATTAACAGATAATGGGGAAAATGAACTAAAATACCAGCCATTGCAGGATCCGGTAATTGTGATGCCTCATCAACCATGATTCTATGGAACTTTTTAAGCTTAAGGATGTCCATATTTTTCTGTAGCGAAGTCAACGTTGAAATAAAAATTCTGGCATCACCGATTAACTTCAATAATTCCTTCCTCGAATTTATTTTTTCACATTTATTTTTAAGAATATTGGATCGAAACTTAGTTGCTGAGGATTGAGTTTGTCCAATGCGCAAATAACTTTCTTTTATATCTCCTCCTATGGATTCTACAGCCTCACAAATTTCATCTACGGCTCTATTAGTAAATGCAAGCAACATCATATTTTCATCGGTGGCATAATAGTAATGAGCCACTAAATTTCTAATCATTATACTTGTTTTTCCCGTACCAGGTGGCCCCCAAAGTAGAAAATAGTCTTTAGAATGAATGATAGCATGCAGTAATGACCGTTGTTCATCGGTCATTTTACAAAAATAATTCTCCGGAATATCTTTTACCTCCCCTTCAGAAACACTTGGTGGAATTAATCCTAAGTATAAATTCCTCTTTATTTTATCAGACGTAAGGAATCGAAACAACGATTGATTAAAATTATTAAAGGAATCAAAAAAATCAGGTTCAAGATTCCAGAAATTAAATTGCCTAAAAAAAGAATCATCATGTTGGGGGAACACCAATGAAACGATAATTTCATTTTTTTCAATGGCTAATAAATAAACCTTAAATAGTTGAAAATCGGAGGTGAATT
>JBILDL010000302.1:0-3784 GCA_044352635.1 Saprospiraceae bacterium
GAATTTTAAGTCAGGACTATGGGACATTTGCACCAATCTTTTGTTCTGTAGAAAAAAAGGTTTAGGCAAATAAAGATTAGATTTAGGTTCCTCCCTCTTTCTTTTATCTGCTATCGCTTTCCTGTCCTCCAACACATCAAATAAATCGAGCTGTTCCTTTTCAAGCCATTGCTCTGCCGTGTTTTTTAAAGCTGGAGTAGTAGGTTTTGCTTCTGTAAAATGAGTGATTTGGCGCAATGAACCGTCAAATAAATGGATAGCGAAAAGATTATTATTTCGTTGAAAAGTCAACATAGAATCCCCTTTGGCAAAAGCTATATTCGATTCCCTGTCCGAAGAAATAACAAAGGGAGTGAGCGGCCCATCTGGCAAAATTTGTTTATAAATATCTCCCTCCCTTAAAATGAATCTTAGTCCTTTATTTTTAGATATTACACCTCCTGGGGGAAAAGCCAGCCACTTATCGGCAGGTAATTTGGCTGGTGCTGTTGAAAATGGCGCTTTTACCTGATAAGTACTTCTCAATGAATCATTATCAGGATTCCATGAAAAGAAAATTTCTTTACTGTTTGGGTGCCAGAAAATACCCTCCGGAGAATAACCTATATATTTTTCACCAGACATAATAGCTTTTAAATCAAGCGGTTGATTTTTATTATTCTGGGCTGATAAAAAAGAGGTAATGAACAGGAATAAGACTGATACTATCAGATTAACCCGAAAAAGAAAATTCGTTCTCATATATCCATTATTATTTTGTCCCAATATAGCCTTTTCAATTAAAAAAGAGAACACATCAAAACAAACTTTAATATATGTTTTTATTTTAATTTGTATATATTTGTCTATATATAATAGATTATGTACAGATTATTTATTCCTATTTTATGTTTATCTATTTTCTCACTTAAACTTGATGCACAAGTAGTTAGAATCAAACTAGTTGAAAACAAACCATTTTGCGCAGGCTTTGGCCAGGAAAACGTGGCCCAGGTCAAGGTATCATCTGTACCCAACATAAGGATACCGGAAAATGCAGGAACGGTATATACCTGGTATGCCATCCATAAGGAAGGATTTAGGAGTTGGCATACACCCATAGACCAAAGAGCTATACCACTTCCATGGCCGGGACGTTATGAAATATATGTGATTATGAAATATATAGACAAAGTAACGCTATTGCCTTACTTTGCCTTTAAATCGTCGTCTATTTTTGTAAATGCTGCCTCGTGTCCTCCTTGAGGGAGAAGAGAATTAATCGTATTTAAAAGGTAGAACGGAAGAATCTTTTATAGTAGAAAGCGTCATTAACGTTTTAAGCCTTTCAATCTCCTCTATTTGAGAAAGGGTTTTAAAAAGGAGTTGTTCGTAAGTTGGAATATCTTTACAAACAATTTTCATTAAAAAATCAGCTTCACCCGTAATAATATAACACTCTACAATTTCGTCGATCTCTTGCACTTTTGCCATAAAATTATTTAGGGCATTGTCTTTTTGCCAAGCTAAAGAAACCTGAACGAAAGTTTTTACATTCAAACCTATGGCTTGCTGATTTACTTTTGCATGATAACTCTGAATGATATCTGTGTTCTCCAGTTTTTTAACCCTTTCCAAGGTTGGGGCTGGCGACAACCCAATTTTTTTAGACAAATCAAGATTAGTTATTTTACTATTTTCCTGAAGAATATGTAAAATTTTTAAATCAGTTTTATCTAACTTTTCTAAAGACTCTTGTGCAGGTAAATTATTCATGGGTTACTCGTTGTTTTAAAAAAATAAACGCAAAAGAACAAATAATATTACAAATACGCTAAAATTTAATTGTTAATTCCCAATTAAATTTTAGCGTATAGCAAAAAGAGTAGATTAAGGGAAAATACCTAAAGAATTATAATCACTGCTTATTTTATTAATTGCGTTAACAAAAGCGGCGGTTCTAAGATCTGGAATAGCTGGATTATTTACCATTACCTCTCTTATTTCGCGATAAGCATTGATCATCGTTTCCTCTAAGCCTGACCGAACGAGATCAATTTCATCTGCCCCTCTGGCGATTAAGGCAAATTCTCTTTCATTCACGTTTCTACCCGTTAATTCCTCTACTAAATGAATCACTTGAGTTAATTGATTTTGATTAAATCTTTTCTCCATTCTACCAAAACGCATGTGAGAAAGATTTTTCAACCATTCGAAATAAGAAACGGTAACACCACCCGCATTTAAATAGACATCGGGAATAATGATAGTACCTTTTGCTAATAATTTTTCCTGAGCGGGAGCGGTAATAGGACCATTTGCTGCCTCGGCAATAATCTTAGCCTTTATATTATCAACATTATCTGCTGTGATTACACTTTCCAAAGCGGCGGGCACCAGAATATCACAAGGTTGTTCCAATATTAATTCTCTATCCTTTTTTTCAAAAGTTTTCAATGCTGGAAAGCCAATAATAGTACCATTTGCCTTTCTATAAGCTAATAAAGCATGGACATCGATACCATCAGGGTGATAGATTGCTCCTTCCGCCTCACCAATACCTATAATTTTAATTTGCCCCTCATCCTGAGAAATCATGCCAGTATATGAACCAACATTACCCATTCCCTGGATAATCATTGTTTTACCAGCGGCGCCGGGAGTCAACCCAATTTTCTCCATATCCTCGGCAAAAGAACAAGCTTCGCGAATGCCATAAAAAACACCTCTGCCTGTTGCCTCCGTTCTTCCCCGAATACCTTGTTGATTTACTGGTTTTCCCGTTACGCAACCAGCTGCATCCAATTCGTCCCCTTTGAAGGTTCTGTAGGTATCATAAATCCAGGCCATTTCTCTTGGGCCTGTGCCGTAATCTGGTGCAGGAACGTCAATCGCCGGACCTATAAGATTTCGCTTAATCAACTCAGTGGTATATCTCCTGGTAATTTTTTCGAGTTCTTCCTCTGTGTATTCCCATGGACTGATTTTAACACCACCCTTTGCACCACCATAAGGAACATCGACAATAGCACATTTATAGGTCATCAATGCAGCTAGCGCCATCACTTCGTCCTGAGAAACATGGTTACTATAACGGATACCTCCCTTTGTTGGTGTCCTATGATGACTATGCTGAACTCTGTAGGCTTCAATAACCTTTACTTCACCTTTAATTTTAACGGGGAAGTTAATTTGGAAGACGGCATTACAAACTTTAATTTGTTGTAATAGACCTGGGGGCAAGCCCGTATGCTCAGCTGCTCTGTCAAAATAGACATTTACGCTATCAAAAAAACTAAACTGGTTACTCATCTGATTTTATTTGGTTTTCAAATTTGGTAAGGCGGCGGTCAATTAAAATTAAGTAAAAGGTTATTCCTATAAACAATAACAACATTACCCCGACAACCACATAAATTTTTCCAATACTTCTCATAAAATCAGCGTTAGCTGCTGAAGCTGAAAAAATGGAAATGAATGACATAAAAACTATTAAGAGAAATCGGCTCATGAAATTTACGTTAAAGGTTATATTTTAAAAAAATACTGAGGACAAAATTGTTTCATGCTGAGAGTAAAATGATTGATTTTTTTCATAAAAAGAATGATAAAAATCACCTAATCGACATCTTCCCGTAATTTTTGAAGTCTTAGATACCTAAATTGGAGAGAACTTAGCCAAAATCCAAACAGAGTGAAACCGATAACTGCCGGATAAAAAACCATGCGCATCGTATTGTCTAAATCCTGGGAACCAAAAGCTGGATTTCCTCCCGAACCCGGATGAAGGCTATCGGTAAGTCTT
>JBILDL010000301.1:0-3784 GCA_044352635.1 Saprospiraceae bacterium
GAAGTCAGACCTGCTTTAGACCGATTTAATCAAATATTGTCTTTTATAAAAAGTAAAAATGGCCAGAGTGGTATCATTTATTGCCTTAGCAGAAAATCAACGGAAACGTTGGCGGCGAAGTTAAATGCCAAAGGTATTAAAGCCTCCCCTTATCATGCGGGGCTTTCTCCCTCAGAACGCAGTGACATTCAGGATGCTTTCACTTTTGACAAGACGCCCATTATTTGTGCCACCCTGGCATTTGGTATGGGTATAGATAAATCATCTATACGATGGGTTATCCATTATAATATACCTAAAAATATTGAAAGCTATTATCAAGAAATTGGACGTGGTGGAAGAGATGGCGCAGCAGCAACAGCTTTGCTATTTTATGGATTTGCAGATATAGGTATTCTAAGAGATATTCTAAACGATTCAAAAGGGGAAAAAACAGAACTGCAACTGGCCAAGTTGAACAGAATGAAGGAATATGCCGAAGCGCTTATCTGTAGAAGGAAAATATTATTAGGTTATTTTGGAGAATTCCTACCCGATAATTGTGGAAACTGTGATGTCTGTCTCAACCCCCCAAATTATTTTAACGCCACCCGACTCGCTCAAATGGCTCTTTCCGCTATCACTCGACTGAACGAAAGAGCCACTCTCACCATTTTAATTGATGTCCTTAGAGGCTCACACAGAAAAGAAATTACTGAAAATGGTTTCCACCTGATAAAAACTTTTGGCGTTGGCCGTGAATATCCTGCCGAACAATGGTACTACTATATTACTCAATGGATTAATATGGGTTTCATTGAAATTGCCTACGATGCCGGAAATGTTTTACGCCTTGGAAGTGGTAGCAGGGAGGTACTTTTTGAAAATAAGGAAGTGCAATTAGTTAAAATGTTGACCATTGCGCAAAGAAAAGAAAAAGAAGCTGCAAAAGAATTCGTTGCTACCAAAAAATCACAGCATTACGAAACACTCTTTAATATACTGGTTCAGGTGCGTTTCAATCTCTCCCGACACGCAGGCATTCCTCCTTATCAAATTTTTCCTGATACTGCATTGATGGAAATGGCAAGGAAAAAACCGATTGACCATAAAGATTTAATGGAGGTAACTGGTGTGAGTGAAGCAAAGGCTTTAAACTATGGCGCAAGTTTCCTGTCCTCTATCAGAGAATTTTTGGAGAGCCAAACAAATAATAATCCAGGCGTTACCCATCTTTTAACCTATCACAGAGTACTCGAAGGTCACGATGTAGAAGACATTGCTAGCATGAGAAAGTTGGCTACTTCCACTATTCAAAGTCATATCATTAAACTTTATATCGATGATTTAATCACTGATATTCATCAGTTTATTAGCAAAAAAGAAATTGATTTAATGCTTGCTGAACCCGATGTTCACAGTAAAGAGGTTTCTATCAATGATTTATTCGAAAAATGGAATGGTGCTTTTTCCTATTTTCAGATAAGGTTGTTACAGGCTCACTTAAAAAAAATATCAAGGTAAGTTTCTTTCCCACATAAAAGGCCGTTTGTTTTATTTATCACCTGGAATTCTGTCAGGATAATCAGTTATAATACCGTCAACACCTAGCTGAACAAGTTTCTTCATTTGCTCTGTGTCATTGACCGTCCATGGAATGATTTTCATACCCATTTTATGACAATGTTCAACGGTAGCTAAAGTTACTTTTTCAAAATGTGGACTATATATAGCTGGCGTAAATCCAAGTAAATCAATTTGCTGTTTGACATCCTCTACTTTTTCAACCAAATAAGCTAAAACCCATTCCTTTTCCTTTTCATGTAAATACCTTAATGCACGAGGATCGAAAGATTGCACAGAAGAAATATCTTGAATTTTTAATTTTTTTATTTCTTTTCTTACTATTTCAGAAAAAATATTGACTTCAGGAGTGAAAATGCCATCTGACGAAGGATCAGATTTTATCTCAATATTAAATTGAGGCATAGATTTATTGGCCTTTTTGGCATAACGCTTAACCTCATTTACGACGTCACTCAACAAAGGTTTATAAGCAAATAAAGCTTTTTGTTCTGGAAAAGATGAGTTTCCCCTACTGCCACAATCACACTTTTTGATCTCTTTATAATCCATTTTATATAGATTAACTTCCTCTTTTTTCTTGCCATTGAGAGAGTTACCATTAACATCAAGGCAAATTTTGGCATTTAACCACGGCTCGTGAGAAACCACTACTTTTCCATCGGCTGAGATAACGACATCTAATTCGAGGGTAGTTATTTTTGGAAATGACAAAGCCGTTAAAAAAGCGGGCAACGCGTTTTCAGGCGCAAGGCCTCTTGCTCCTCTATGGCCTTGCCAATCAAATGGTTTATTACCCGTGCTTTGTGCCTGGGAAATATGAAAAAGCCCCAATAAAAATAGCGTTGTAAAAAATTTCATTTTTTAAAGTTTTCAGTGTTTACCAACAAAAATACGACCAAAAAGAAACTACTTCCAAATAAGTTTTAGTTTAACAAACTGACCATCTTCCCTATCATACCTTTTAAGTATAAACAGCGGAGCGTCCAATCCGTTTAGCTCGAACACTATTTGATCGATAGAAAATGAATTCTCCTCAAAGAGCAACCATTGACCTGACAAACATCGCTTTTTTGTATTTATAAAATAATAAGACAGATTAAGTTGGAAAATATTTTGCGAGAAAACGCATCGAATTCCTACTATCTGCGAAATATTATTTCGTTTAACTTCAGTTTCAATGACTAGTATTTGTTTAATAAAAAGAATGGCGAGGTACGGATTAATCCTTCCATAGCCAAAATAATGACTATGCCCTTTATTATATTTTCCGTCATCTATACTTATTTTATCGCAAGTCATATTTAAGATAGGACGAATGTGTCTGTTTTTAAGACCTGGAAAAAGGCTTAGAATGAGTGCCAGACTGCCAGCCACGCCGGGGCAAGAAGCGGAAGTTCCACCAAAGGTACCCACATAATCTCCCTCTGGATTGTACCCCAACGCATGGGAACGATCTGTTGTCCAAATGCCATCGGATATACCTGACAGAGTTGATGAAGCGGAACTACTGGGAAAACAGCAAGCTATATTCTGACCAAAATCGCTGTATGGCGATCTTTTTTCTTTAAAATCGCAAGCAGCAACAGCCAAAATAGTGGGTAAAGACGCATATCCATCATATTGGATTTCCTCATTCCCATTTCCCGCAGCCCAAACCAGCAGGCAACCAGAGCCGTTCCTTCCCTTTTTCAACGCATAATCAATGGCTAAACGGGAACTATCGGGGAGAGGAAAGGGAATTCGATGAGTGGGATCATTGGGATCATACCAAATGCCATCAGGCGGACCCCAGGAACAGCTAATGATATCGGCACCATGGTCAGCAGCCCAGGCAAATGCTTTGGCTTCAGAGAACGAACCTAATCCTCCACTTCTGATAGGAATTAATCGAGCCATAGGCGCGACACCACTGGCAAGACCCGAGCCCTGCGCCAAAGCCACGCCGGCACAACAGGTACCATGATTTTCGTCCATCATCTGAGGTAGGGATGAATCACTATCTAAAATAGTATCTCTGGGATAAACCACTTTACCCGGGAGATTAAACTCGGGATGATGTGTATCAACACCATCATCAATAATAGCTATCGTTACATTCTCCCCTTTCGAATATTGCCATACTTTTCTCATTTCTACCCCGCGCGGTCTATTAGAACCATCTGTTGAAACTTCCTTTAGAAACCATTGGTTTTCGTGAATCTGATGTGTTTTTTTAGGA
>JBILDL010000303.1:0-3764 GCA_044352635.1 Saprospiraceae bacterium
ATCCTCCAATGAGTAAGTTTTGCCATAATCCGTCGGGAATCACCTCATGAATAGAATCTCTATTTTGATATTTAGTAACCATTAGATTTTTCATCAACCATATTTGGTTACCGATTTTTACACTTTGATAAATATTACCATCCACGTCAGTAACCAAAGAGGTCGTATTTTCCAATAACTGATTACTATAACGCGTACCTTGTTCATTAGTGGCAAAGGCCCGAAAATAATACCTGGTATTTGGTAAAAGTTCTGTGATGGTACCTTCGAATGTTCCAGCCTCTGTTCCGTTTATGACCGATTGGTCAAGTAAGGTAGGTAGTAATTGGGTGCCGTAAACGATGCCTTTTGAGGTAATATGACCACCGCCGTCTGATAAAACTTGTGCACTAAAACGAATAGAATTAGAAAATATTTCTGATAATCCAGTCAAGGATACGGTAGGTAAAACGGTATTTACAGAAGACAACCAACCTGGATTTCCATTGGGAGAAATTGTTAAAATTTGTCCGGGCAGACCAGCGGGTACATTCACCCATACTGAGCCGTTCCACATTTGAATATCTCCGGGATTATTTCCCGTTCTGTTCCAATAGGCTGTGTCTGCCTGAGATATACCTTTAGCTATACTTAAGTTAAAAACAGGGTCAATTTCCGCTTTTTCATGTAAGGTGGTATCTGCCACGTTAGTGAAAAGGGCGTAAGGAACGCTTGATAATAGTTGCGTGCCTAAAAGAGAAAATTGGTTTCCACCTTCAAAATCAGCTTCCAGGCGAATAAAATGAGGAGCATTACCCCAATTTATTTGATGAAATGATCCTGATAAAATGTTTCCCGTCCCTATTTGTAAGCTAATTAGCCCGGAGAAATCGGTTGTTTTTGTATGTGATTCAAGGTAACTTATCGTTCCGTTAGCATCCCCCTCCAGAATGCCTATTTTTAAGGATACTAATTTATTACTCCATATTACCCCCTCCTTATTCCTAATTATCGACTGAAAATTAATTTTTTCAGGAGCCTGAGCTAGGATTAATAAAGGAAATGTTAAAATAAGACTTAAGATAATACGATGCATAGTTTTTATAATTAAAATGAATGAGATAATAAGCAACTAAAGATTTGGTATTTAAGAAAAGGAATTCCTTCTGATTAGCATCGAATGCAGCAAAACGCTTAACATTACATTATCAACAGCGTTGAAAACGCATTCCCGACGCTTTAGATAGTAATATAAGTGTTTTAATACACATATTTTGCAGAAATAATAATAGATGGCGAAAATCTGGGGTAGGCGCAAAAAAACAACAACCTGACCGAAAAAAATCGGGTCAGGTTGCGTGGAAATACATTCAGAATTGCCCTAACCTAAAATACCTACTGAATGTTTGTTTTTTGTTGGGTTAAAGGATGAGTATGAAATAATATGCGATCTAATTTTTGAAGGGAAATAACTTTATCAGTAGAAGGAACTAAAATAGAGATCGTATTTTGACTTCCGCCAAAGGATACCATGCGAATAGGTATGCCCTCCAGAACTTCAAAAATGCCCGGTAATAATTTTTCTGCCTTGGCAATATTATCTCCCACAATACTAATAATGGAAAAATCGTCCTCCACTTGTATTTCCCCAAAAGGTGAAATGTCAGTAATGATTTGGCTCAGTTTACTTTTATCGTCTATGGTAAGAGAAACAGATACCTCGGAGGTGGTTATCATGTCAATGGAGGTATGATGCTTTTCAAATACTTCAAAAACGCGGCGTAAAAATCCAAATGCATTGAGCATTCTACCCGATCTGATACGGATAGCGGTAATGTTGTCCTTTGCGGCCATGGCGGTGACCAAATGACCTGATGTTTCTTTTGAGATTAAGGTTCCAGAGGTATTTGGAGTGAATGTGTTCTTTAAACGTATGGGAATACCTGCATTTTCGGCAGGTATAACGCAGGTTGGATGTAGAATTTTTGCACCGAAATAGGCTAGTTCGGCAGCTTCTCTAAAGGAAACTTTTCTAATAGGATAGGTGTTTTGAACGTGTCTCGGGTCATTGTTATGCATGCCGTCTATATCGGTCCAGATAATAATCTCCTCCGCTTTGACAGCTGCACCTAATATGGTAGCTGTATAATCGCTGCCCCCTCGTTGCAGATTATCAATTTCTCCGTTGGAATTTTTGCAAATATATCCTTGGGTTATCCATAGATCATATTGACCATATTCATCCATAATAAAGGATAGCCGCTTTGAAATCCATTCAAAATCTGGTTCACCATCGGGTAGAATTTGCATGAAATCCAATGCAGACACGAGAGCTGCATTAAAACCGCGATATTTCAGATAAATATGGAAAAGATGGGTAGATAAAATCTCTCCCTGAGCTAATATCAATTTGGATGTCGGTTCTGCAAAAGGTGATGTGAGGGTAAGATTAAGCAGAGAAATAAAATCATTCAAGACAGAAAACCCCATTTCCCGATAAGGGAGTTCAGGCAGTAAGTCTTTAATAAATAAATCATATTCCTTTTCGAATTCATGAATGATTTCAGTACCTCTATTTAAATCATTTGCTTTAACAGCCTCATTGAAGGCGACCAGTTTGTTGGTCGTACCTGAAACGGCAGACAATACAATCCAACGTTGTTTTCCAGAATGAATCAATTCGGCTACTTCCCTCATTCTTTGAGGACTACCGACAGACGTGCCACCAAATTTCCAAACTTCCATGTTGCCGTTTTATGGTACAAAAGTAAAAGTCAGGATTATCAGAACCAACAAACATATCTTTTTTGTACAAAATACTTTACATTTGTTAAAAATTTAACAATGAAGAAATTATCTGAAATAGTTGAAGAAGAAATAAAGCGTTCTCCCTTTTTAATGGAATCATTGAGAGAGGGATTAATAAATATATCTTCCTTAGCCAGAAAAATACAAAAGCCGGTAGAAAATATAATAGGTAAGGGCGTTCAAACGAGTGCTATTATAATGGCTATTAATAGGTTACCTATCCAGGTAGAGCAAAAGCAAGAGCCTAATCTGGTACGATTTATATCGAAATTAAGGGATGTTCGGGTGAGGTCAAATATTGTTGATTATACCTTTGTAGCCTCGGGAACGCTTATCCAAGCGCAGGCGTCGTTACTTGCAAGAGCAGCGGAACTGCCCAAATCGTTTCATTCCATTTCACAGGGGGTTACTGAGACTACTATACTTGTGGATGAATCGTTGGAAAGCGATCTGATTCAAATTTTCCGAAAGGAGAAATGCATTGAGAGGGAGAGAGATTTAACCGTTCTTACTTTTTTATTGCCGGCAGAAAATAGGGTATTATACGGCTTTTACTACTTTATTTTAAGGGAATTTGCCTGGAATGGTATAAACCTGGTGGAAGTGATTTCTACGTCGAATGAATTTACTTTAGTAGTTTCCACAAAAGATTTAGATGCAGCATTCAAAGTATTAAGCACCCTAAGAAACGGCTAATTTTGTTTGTGTAAGTTTAGATTTACGAGAAACACCCCTAACAAAAGGAGGAATGCGGCAAGGAGAGAATGACCGGTCAGATTTTCATTATTTAATTGCCAACCTAAAAACACGGCAATAACCGGATTAACATAGTTGGAGGTAGCAACTTTTTCAGGTTTTACATGATGCAATAAGTATTGGAAAGCTGAAAAAGCAATAATAGAACCAGCAAGAGTGAGGTAACTGAAGGCCAACCAACTTTTCGTTGACACTTGTTGGAAAATGAAATGAGCGGGTTC
>JBILDL010000304.1:0-3761 GCA_044352635.1 Saprospiraceae bacterium
TTAAATAAAAAAAAAGGGTTAAAGATTTTTTCTTTAACCCTTTTTTTATTTAAGATTCTGGTCTATAATATTGTAACATTTCCGATACTTCAGGATCAGTTTCCACGTCGGGTAAAAGGGTGAATAATACAGTATGAGTGGAATAATCTTCCTCTAAAGCTACGCCAAGCATCATTAAAGCCTCCTTTCTTTGCCCGGCAGCCAATAAACAGGCAATATGAGCAAAAATCATGGTAGAACCTTCTGTTTCTAATTCACCCGCTTTTGCCAGCTCAATAGCTTCTTGTTTTCTATCGGCATGAATTAAAAAAGACAGATAATACAACCAATACTTACTCTCACAAGGAGCTAAATTTACGGCCTCCTGAAAGCAGAACTCAGCTTTTTCCTCATCACCCATTTGCTGATAAGCAATGCCCATAGAAGAATAGTATTCTTCCCGTTGATCTTCAATATTAATAGCTCTTTTATAATATAAAATGGCCTTTTTCCAATCTTTATGTTGTAAGAAAACCTCCCCAATATGGTATAATACCTCGTCATTCATGGGGTCAGATTGAAGTGCTTTTCGGAAGTAAGCCAATGACTTTTGTGCCTGATTAAGTTCTAAACAGCATTGACCACACATCATTAAAACCTCAGAATCAGATACAAACAAGGCTATCATTTCTTCATAAGCTTCTAAAGCCTTTTGAAACTTTTTTAATTCAAAACACAAATTGCCATATTCTCTGTAAGCAATCTCCAAAGTAGGGGTGGATAAATAGGCAAACTCCAACGCTTCTAACGCTTCGTCGTAATTTCCTAAATAAGCTTGAGATAATCCCAAATAATACCAGGACAATCCGTTATAAGAATTTAAATCAAGTATTTTACTGAATACTAAAATACCCTCTTCATATTTTTTGTACGATTCTATCCATGCCCAAAAATATTCGATAGCTTCTTCGTTTGATGGGTCTAATAATACGGCTTGAGATAAAATATGAAAAATGCCGTCAACTTGCCCTTCTTCCTCCAGAATATTAGCCTTCAAAAGAAGCATTTCGCAAGTTCTTATCTCATCTAACTTACCCTCTAAAGTAGAAATTAAGTTCAGTGCCTCTTCGTTATTATGTGTTTTAAACAGTAACCTGGCATGGAGTAAAGTCACCATTTCGTTGTCAGGGGACAAAGCATTTACATGCTCTAACACATCATTAACTTCATCTACTTTGTTCAGTTCAAGCAGATAAATTACTTTTTTAAGATAAAAAGTGAGTGAATAAGGGAAATAATTAATTCCCTCTTCACATATTTCTAAACTTCTTTCATATTGTCGCTCTACAGCGAAATAATCCATGAGTAAAAATAATTCTTTCTCTTCCCACATTTTTGACGTGCCGCATTCAACATAGGCGTCATAAGCCTGTACTAAATGCTCGATACTAATTTTTTCTTTGTCGTTCATAGGTTACGCAAATGCAGTGAGTAGTTCTTTCGAACCTCCACTTATATTAAACCAAAGGATTTAAAAGCTAAATTGCCTCCCAATCAGCTACGTGCTGCAAATTGCTCGTTAAATGTAAGCATATTGTAACCAAATCTCGAACGAATGTATGAAAAAAAATGAAGCGATTAACGAAACGGTATGTTTTTATTAGAAAGCGGAAAAAATCTAAGTGACTGTTTTATATTATGTTACAAAAAAAAATATGTGAAATAGTGGTATATAGAAAATTATTATATGTTTTGTGTTTATATTATCTATTGATCATTATTATTTTTTTGATTATATTTAAATACGTTCTAATTCAATAGATTTGAATAAAAAAGAGCGATATTTTTACCGCTCTTTTCTATCATTTAGTTATCTCTTTTAGGTTGATTTTTCAATCTTTCTATCATGGCCAGATAAAATTCACGATCACTTCTTGCTAATATGGCGACTTTTCGATAGCCAATAATTTTACTGAATTGTTGAAAATATTTTTTCTTCATTTTTACCAATTCTTCCTCCATATCAAGTAAGCCCATCAGGTGTTTTTCAACAGCAGCATCATCTAAGCCCATGATGTTTTTATTGGGTTGAAATTTTTCCCTAATCTTTTTTTGTTCCTTTTCATATTCGTTGTAAACGGGCCAAAATTTTTCAGCTTCTTCAGTACTTAGACTCATTTTCTGCGTAAGGACAGCTACTCTGACGGACTTTACCCTTTCTGCATTGGGCCGTTGTTGATAGTTTCTGGAAGGATTTGGTCTCTGAGCAGATAATGTTACAGATAGACACATCGTGAATATCAGTAAAATGGACATTCGGTTTTTAAATTTCATTTTATTTGTTTTTAGTTTTTATTTCTACAGTGTTGAAAGTCATTTCTTCTGCAAATAATTGAATATCAATCTCTGAAATGACTGCTTCTTCACCCAACCATAGCGCCGTTTCCTCCGTTGAAAGCGAATGAATAGTATATTCTGTCTGCTTTTTATCAACACGCTGATCCATCCAAAAGAATTTTACCAATGAAAAGAACAACAAAAATCCCGCCGCTGAGGCTAATAGGGGTCTGATATATTTTCTTCGCCGGTTAGTCGGACTAATTTTGTCTATTTTTTCAGCTAATGATTTTTCAAGACTGTCATAATATCCATTAGGAGCCTCAACGCCAGGTAGCGTGGAAACCTTTAACGGTATCCATGGGGCAATTTCACTTATCTCTTTTTCCCATTCTTTTTCTTCCTCTTTCATAGGGCTTTCTTTTTAATAAATTCGTTTAATTTGCCTAATGCATGATGAAAGGATGCTTTTAATGATCCTTCCGTAACTTTCAAAATACCCGCCATTTCAGCGTAGGTCATTTTTTCAAAATATCTCAATTTGAATACTAATTTTTGGCGTGGAGGTAGTAACTCAATACCCTCGTTTAGCAATATCCATATTTTTTCTTCCTCAAATGACTGTATATCAAATGAATAAGATTCACTTGCGTGTTTGATGGCTGATTCATGTATTTGTTTTTGAATTTTTTGTTGTTCTAAAAAACGAAAGGTTTCATTTATGGCAATCTTATAAATCCAGGTGTATAAACTACTTTTATTTTCAAAAGTATGGATGTATTTATAGACTTTTAAAAAGGTATTTTGTAAAATATCATCCGTATCTTCATGTGTACCAACCATCCTTCTTATGAGGGCATACAAGCGTTCCTGATATATTTTTAAAATCATTTTGAATGCCCATTCTTTTTCCTTTGGGTTCTTAGCCATTTTGCAAAGTTGCTCATCGGAGTAGTTTATGGTCATTATTAAATCATTTACTACTTTTGATGGCTTTGAATGGGAAAGGTTTAATCTAAAATATAGTTATTTGTAATGAATTTATAAATTTATTTATTTCGTGCCTAAAAATATGGTTATGGATCTTAAATGGTTGGATCATTTAGAATTATTGGATTATAATTTACCTAATGATTTTATAGCCTTACATCCTGTTTCACCTCGTGATCATTCCCGATTATTGTACTATAATAATGGGGATATTTCTGATTTTCAGTTTACCCATTTGCCAGACGTAATTCCTGCAAATGCTGTGCTTGTCTTTAATGAAACCAAAGTTATTCATGCCAGGCTATTTTTTTTAACGCCCATGGGTGCGAAAATAGAAATATTCTGTTTAGATCCATTTTTACCTGCCCTTCATTTTGATAATTTAAATGCTAAAAATGAGGTGGTGTGGAAATGTTTGATTGGCAATAATAAACGCTGGAAAGATAATCCAATGT
>JBILDL010000305.1:0-3758 GCA_044352635.1 Saprospiraceae bacterium
TTAATCATTAAACCTAATTTATCATTACGCGTTGCCCCCGGATAATTTGATTTATCAATCACATCAATAATTTCCAGCCCAAATTTAACAGCAAATAAATTATCGCGATCATCGTCACTTGGCACGGCCATAATAGCCCCTGTACCGTAATCTTTAAGGACATACTCACCAATATAAATAGGAATTTTCTTTCCATTAAACGGATTAATAGCGTGTGCGCCAATGAACTCTCCGGTAACTTCCTTTACTTCGGCCATTCTTTCCCGTTCAGACCTGCTCTGCACGTAGTCTAAATATTTTGCCACTTTCGGGGCTTGCTCCTTTGTAGTTAACAAAGAAACCCATTCGTGTTCGGGAGCTAAAACCATAAAAGTAACGCCAAAAAGAGTATCCGGACGGGTGGTAAAAATTTCCAGTTGAACATCGTGCCCTTCCACGCCGAAGAACATTCTTGCGCCTTCCGAACGACCAATCCAATTGGATTGCATTTTTTTCATGGCATCAGAGTAGTCCAGGGTCTGCAGGTCATTTAACAATCGTTCCGCATAGGCTGTGATTCTGAGAGACCACTGCATCATAGGTTTTTTCTCCACGGGATGCCCTCCCCTTTCTGACAAACCATCTTTCACTTCATCATTAGCCAAAACGGTCCCCAAAGCTTCACACCAGTTAACGTAGGTAACTTTTCTAAAGGCCAAACGGAAGTTCATTAACATATTTTCCTTTTCCCCTTTAGATTTGGCTTTCCATTCCTCGGCACTAAAGTGTTCAATATCGCTATGTACGGCGTTTAAATGGCTGGAACCATGGGTATTAAAATGATTTTCCAGGTCGGAGACAGGCTTAGCCATATTGGCTTTTGTGTCATAATAATGAGAAAAAAGCTGTAGGAAAATCCATTGAGTCCATTTATAATAAGATGGATTTGACGTTTGAACCTCTCTGTCCCAATCGAAACTAAATCCAAGATTATCTAACTGACCTCTGTATCTGGCAATATTTTGAGCAGTAGAAATAGCAGGTTGTACACCCGTCTGAATAGCATATTGTTCTGCCGGCAGACCGAAGGCATCATATCCCATTGGATGTAAAACATTGAAACCTTTGAGCCTTTTATATCTGGCATAAATGTCAGAAGCGATGTATCCGAGAGGATGTCCTACATGCAGACCGGCGCCAGACGGGTAAGGGAACATATCCAAAACATAATATTTTGGTTTATCGGAAGTGTTACTAACTTTGTACACTTTATTTTCTTCCCAAAACTTTTTCCACCTGGATTCAATGTCTGAAAATCTGTATTCCATTATCGTTTAATTTTGTTGTGCTGGTAGCTCTAAAAATCGTTATAGAGTCCAAAGCGTAATTTTACGCAAAAATAGACAAAAAGGAATTAGATTTGCATTGTTCTGTACACTTTAATAAATGCAAGTAAAATGATTCGTTTTTTATTCAAACTTGGATTAAGCTTAGTTGTCCTTTTGCTGGTTTACAACTATTTTTTAGGTACTCCTGAGGAAAAATCCACCTCAAAAAAGATATTTGGAGAAGTAATTCACCTTGGAAAATCATCATGGGACCTACTTCGGGCTGAAAAACAAAAATTAAAGGATGGAAAATATGATCTCGCCATGGATAAAGTGAGTCAACTATTAAATGGACTTGAAAATGCTGTGGTTAAGAGTGGGGATCCGCAAATAAATGAACAGTTTCAGGATTTAACAAATAAAAGAGACCAGTTATTACAAATGGAGGAGGTTGCTACTGGATTAACAACGTCTGAAACAAATGGTACACTAACGGCTCAAGAAAAATCAGAACGATTAAAATTATTAAAATCCTTGTTAACTGAAACAGAAGTATTAATGAATCAGTTGGAAAACAGGTAATTAATATATGAATCCAGCGACATCTACTCAACAAGATTCAGGTAAATTTGGATCAAAACCAAACTACCTTTCTGCTATGTTAAGCATATCACTGATATTATTTATCTTAGGTATTTTCGGATTTATTTTAATAAATACCCGGCAGTTAATATCGTTTTACAAAGAAAATCTAAATTTAATTATTGAGATCAGCGAAACGGGAACAGAGGAAGAAATGGTTTCTATGAAAAGCTGGTTAACGACGCGCGATTTTTATAAAAAAGGTAGCTTCTCTATGATTCCAAAGGAGGAAGCTATGCAAATGATGCGAAAAGATTTTGGGGAAGATTTTTTAAAACTCGATTTACCTAATCCCTTTTTAGATATTGCAACTTTCAATGTTAAGGAAGCGTATTTAGATAAGGAAGCATTGGGTAAAATTAAAAATGCGTTACTAAAATTCCCAACGGTTCAGGCTGTTTATTTTCAAGACAGTTTCCTTCATTCATTATTAAAAAATATGAATAAGTTTTTACTTTTCACTTTCACGCTCACCCTCATTTTGTTGGCAATATCTATCACGCTGATATTCAATACGCTCAAACTAGCCTTACATACGCATCGATTTATCATTAAAAACATGGAATTAGTGGGCGCCAGTTGGCAATTTATCAGTACCCCATTTATAAAGAGAAGTTTCTTTCATGGCATATTAGCTGGTTTTATAGCTCTTTTGGGGCTCAGTGTCATTTACTTTTGGTTGGCAGGTAATCTGCCAGAGTTGGTCCGAAATGTACCTATGGAAAAGCTAATTATGCTATCAGCCATCATCCTATTTGCAGGTGTTTTCATTTATGTTTTTAGTACATTTTTTGTGGTAAACAGATATTTGAAAATGCGAGTAGATGATTTGTATTAATATGAAATGACAATTGTCCTTAGATAAATAAATTTAATGTTTAATTTCGTTCTCGGAATTTAAAATCCGGTAAAATCATGAGTAAATCAAAAGTCCGAATTACACCCAATCCCGCAGCAACTACCAAGGTAAATGAAACGGGACAAACAACAAGTAAGCAGCGAGCCACCGTGAGTGGGGTAAAATCTAAGCCTCAGCAAGTTCAAATGGAGATGTTATTTAATAAAAACAACTTTATTTGGATGGGCGGTGGTATATTATTGGTTGCCATAGGTCTCGTACTAATGTCAGGGGGCAATATGCCAAGTCCAGACGTTTGGGATGAGACGATTATTTATAGTCCTGTCAGAATGGTCATTGCTCCCATTTTTATTTTAGCTGGATTAATTATTGAGGTATTTGCTATATTTCGTAAATAATGGATAGTAACATAGAAGCCATTTTACTTGGTATAGTTCAAGGCTTAACAGAATTTCTGCCTGTGAGTAGTAGCGGTCACCTGGAGATTGCGCAATACTTTTTAGGAGATAAGAAAGACTTAAATTCTGGTCTTTTAATGACTGTAACCTTGCATGCAGCGACGGCGCTGGCGACAATGGTAGTATTTAGAAAAGAAATTGGTATAATCCTATCAGGCTTATTTAAGCCACGGATAACTGAATCTCATTTATTTGCCCGAAATATTATTTTCTCTATGATACCTGCTGTTTTGGTGGGCTTATTTTTAGAAAAAGAGATTGACAGACTTTTTGAGGGACAAATATTCCTTGTGAGTGCCTTATTATTGGTCACTGCAGGTATTTTGTTCTTTGCCGACCGAGCAAAAACAGGCACCAAGACGGTTGGGCCAAAAGAAGCTTTCATTATTGGTATTGCCCAAATGATTGCAATTTTACCAGGTATATCAAGATCAGGAGCGACCATTTCAACATCGGTTTTACTAGGCATTCAAAAAGCTGAAGCGGCCCGAT
>JBILDL010000306.1:0-3755 GCA_044352635.1 Saprospiraceae bacterium
TGCTGGCGCCAATGCAGCGTTACAACGTGCCATTGAACTTGGTCAGGGAAATTAAAAAGTATAAATAAAATATAAGTATGACTCAAATGTATATTCCTCTCTTACTCTTTGGAGCAATTATCGTAGGCTTTCTATTAGGTTTTGTAGTACAAAAATTAACTGTAGCTGCTCATTATCTGAAAAAAAAAGAAGTTGAAAATAACTATGTACCAAGAGTTCAATACGATGCCGTGGTACATCAGTTAAACAATGCTAAATCGGTTGAAACGGCTCAGCAATATCAAATCCTTGAATTAACGAGTACGTTGTCGGCAACAAAAGCGCAAAATATAGAATGGGACAAAAGGCTTTTGGAGCAATCGAAGGAAATTCAAGCGCTTCAATCAAAGGCCCGATTGGAATTTGAGCAACTTTCGCAAGCCATTCTTGAAGAAAAAAGCAAGAAATTTACCCATCAAAATGAAGAAAATCTAACCCGTCTTATAAATCCTTTGAAAGAGCATATTGCCAAATTTGAAGAAAATATGCAAAAGAGATTTCAGGAGGAATCGCTCGACAGAAACACGCTAAAAGTAGAAATTAATACCTTAAAACAGCTCAATCAACAAATCAGCCAGGATGCGGTAAATCTGACCAGTGCTTTAAAAGGTAATTCAAAGTTTCAGGGTGATTGGGGAGAAGCGCAATTAGAAACTTTGTTGCAACAGGCAGGACTGGAAAAAAATATACATTATCTCATACAGGAAACTAAAACCAACGAAACGGGAAAGAAACAAAGGCCGGACTTTATTATTTTACTACCTGATAGCAAACATCTTATTATTGATGCAAAAGTATCCTTAACAGCTTTTGAGCGATATCATCGAATTGACGATGTTAAAGAAAAGGAAAAAGCGTTACAGGAACACCTATTTAGTCTCAGGAAGCACATCAGGGAGCTGGGCGATAAAAAATACCAGCAATTGGAAACGCTAAAGAGTCCCGATTATGTGCTTTTATTTATCCCTATAGAGCCCGCTTTCTCTTTGGCATTACTGTCTGATGCCAATCTTTTCCAGGAAGCACTGGAGCGGAATATAGTTTTGGTTACCACTTCTACCCTACTTGCAACCCTCAGAACGGTCTCATTTATATGGAATCAAGACAAGCAGAGTAAAAATGTCGCTGAAATTGCCCGTCAGAGTGGTCTTTTGGTGGACAAATTCGTTTTATTTCTTGAAGACATAAAAGATATTGCCGATAAATTAACTAAAGCGCAGGAAAGCGTTCATTCGGCTATGAACAAACTAATGCTGTCGCCCAGAAAGGGAGACACCCTGGTGGGTAGAGTTAAAGCTATAAGCCACCTGGGTGCCCGCCATACTAAGCCCATTCCAACGGAATGGATAGAGGATGAAACTATTTTATCGTCGGAATAATTTTCTTGAGAAAGGCAATACTCAATGGCACATTTTCCATTTCTTTATCGCTTTCGTCTTCAATAAAGTAATGCTTGATGCCATTTTTCTTTGCCAATTTAAAAATGGTTTCATAGTCAGCCTGACCTGTTCCCAAAACTACATCATTTTCAGGACCTGATCCACCGGTTAAATCACCAGTGACTCCCTTTTTGATATCCTTTAAATGCATCATTTTGAAACGACTCGGATATTTTCTTAGCAGGGAAGCTGGACTAGCCCCACCGTGGATGGTCCAGAAAATATCCATTTCAAAGGAAACATATTTGGGATCGGTCTTTTGAACCAGGTAATCCATTAAAGTTCCGTCCATATAAGGTTGAAACTCAAATCCGTGATTATGGTAACAAAGAGTAACCCCATTTTCCTTCAGTAACTTACCAGCCTTGTTAAAAACGTCAACGGCATTTTTAGCATCCTGCAGGTTAAATTTCCCTTTCTGATGAGGAATCCATGGACACATAACCATTTTAACGCCAAGTTCCTTTGCTCGGGTAACGACAGCGGCCGGATTATCCTTCAGCTCGTTATAATCGCAGCCAGTGGACACCACAGCAATACCACGATCCTGGCATTTTTTAAGAAAATCGGCATTGGAAAGCGTTTTTGATCCACCGCCTTCCATCTCCTGGATACCCAAATCTCTGACTAAATCTAATATTTTGTCAGGATTTTCACCTATATGGTTTCTATAGGTATAAGCCTGAACTCCAATTTTAAACCATTTTGGCATTTTCTGAGCCTGTGCAGGCAGAGAAGCAAAAATGGATAAAACGAATAATGATAAAATAATTTGAAGGGTTAATTTACGCATAGCAATTTTATTTTAAAGTATATTTTTTTTCAATGCCTCAACTGCATAATTCGCTGCTCTGGCACTTAAAGCCATATAAGTCAGGGAGGGATTTTGCGTTGAGGTGGAGGTCATACAGGCGCCGTCAGTCACAAAAACATTTTGACATTCATGCAATTGATTCCATTTATTTAAGAGCGATGTTTTCGGATCTTTTCCCATTCTTATACCGCCCATTTCGTGGATATCTAAGCCCGGAGGATGATTTACATTTCTTATTTTAAGATTAGTAAAGCCTGCTTTGGTGAACATTTCACTAAACTGTTCAATAAAATCGAGGGTCATTTTCTCGTCATTGTCGTCATAACTCACAGAAATTTTAAGTTGTGGCATGCCGTGAAGATCCTTGAGTTTTTCGTCTAAGGCAACAAAATTAGTTATTTTGGGAATGGTTTCACCCATCATACCTGCGCCAATATTCCAATGGCCATTCAATTTGGGATTAGCGAGGGCATTTTTTAGCGATTCACCGAACTCATTAGTATCTGTATAACTGCTTCTGCTGGCGGAAAAAGAGGTAGCATATCCTCGTAGAAAATCCATTTCCTGTTTATGTAAATTCCTAAATCGGGGAATATATCCTGAGGTAGGTCTCCTTCCATCTGTTTTTACATCAAGATGTCCCTCGTATTCAGCGTTAATCCCTGATTTATAGTTATGAAAAGCGACATATTTTCCCATCAAACCATTATCATTCCCAAGCCCATTGGGGAAACGATTCGATGTTGAATTTAGCAAAATCAAATTGGAATTCAGGGCTGCCCCATTGACAAAAATAATCTTGGCAAAATACTCGGTAGATTCACCTGTAATGGTATTAATAACCCTAACGCCGGATGCCTTATTTTTCTTTTCGTCAAATAGTACCTCTGCAACCAAAGCATCGGAAAGAAGGGTGAGATTTCCCGTTTTCATAGCCCAAGGAATGGTTGAGGCATTGGAAGAAAAGTATCCACCAAGGGGACAACCCCGTTCACATAAGGTACGATGCTGACATTTTGCCCGACCCTGTGCAATATGAACAGGCTGAGCCTCTGTAATATGTGCACACCTTGCAACAATAACCTGACGATCTTTATATTGTTGGGCGACAAATTCTGAAAAATATTTTTCTACACAATTCAGGGGAAATGCGGGTAGGAATTCACCATCGGGAAGATGGGGTAAACCGTCTTTATTTCCGCTGATACCTGCAAATTTTTCTACATGGCTATACCAGGGAGCCAAATCTTCGTAACCAATAGGCCATTCTACGGCGTAACCATCGCGGGCAGGTCCTTCGAAATCAAAAGGAGACCAACGCTGCACCTGTCTAGCCCAAAGTAACGATTTTCCACCCGTCTGATAAGCACGTATCCAGGAGAAAGGTTTTTCCTGAACGTAGGGATGCTCATTATCTTTTACAAAAAAATGAGCTGAAGTTTCGTTAAATGCGTAACATTTTG
>JBILDL010000307.1:0-3754 GCA_044352635.1 Saprospiraceae bacterium
CCTTTAATAGTTTGAATACCGATGCCGCCACCGCCGCTACCGCCATTGCCTGTGGTGTTAAATCTTTTGATGGAGCCATAGGTGTTGATATGGATTCAATATCCATTCCGTCGATGTTGAAAATAGGGGCTGATAACAATATGAAAACGGGGGTAGTTACCACGGCAAGCATGACCCACGTGTCGTCAGCTGCCTTTTGGGCTCATTCTTCTGGTTATAAGAATGAAGAATTCATTGCATCCCAATTACCCGGCTCGCCTTTAGATCTGATTATTGGTGGTGGGGAGAAATTTTTTACAGACAGACAAGATAAAAATAATCTAATGGAAGACCTTCAGCGTCAGGGTTATCAGACCTTGTCCATTCTTCCGGAGGCAAAATCCTTCCCTATTGCCGATTTTTCAAAAAAATATGCTGCCTTTACGGCGCTTGATTGGCCTCTTTCCGTGACGGAGGGTAGAAAATATTTATCGTCTGCCGTTTCCTTTGCCATTGATTTTCTAGATACGAAAGATAAGAAAAATGATGGATTCTTTTTGTTGGTGAACAGTGCTCAGGTTGCCCTGGGTGCAATGCTCAATAATCCTGATTATATGTTGTCGGAGTATAACGATTTCGATGAAGCCCTGGCGAAAGTACTGGATTTCGCTGAAAGGGATAAAGAAACGCTGGTTATAGTAACATCTACTTATGAAACAGGAGGCTATTCAGTAAACCCAGGATCAAAGCGAGAGAAATTACAACACGAATTTACAGGAAAAACGACTACGGGTACGCTCGTTCCTGTATTTTCTCAAGGTCCAGGTGCCATAAAATTTACCGGATTCTTTGAAAATACTGACTTCCTTCCCAAATTAAAAGCTTTATTTGGTTGGAATTAAATGTCTTTCCGCATGATAAGAAGAACGAACCAACGGGCCACTTTCCACATAATCAAATCCACGACGTAAACCCTCCTCTTTATAGAAAGCAAAGGTATCGGGATGAATAAATTCAGCTACGTCAAGGTGCATTTTAGTGGGTTGTAAATATTGTCCAATGGTAAGCACATCGCAACCGTTAGCTACCAAATCATCCATAGATTTTAAAACTTCTTCTTTTGTTTCACCCAGACCGACCATTATACCCGATTTAGTTCTTTTTCCAAAAGCTTTGGTTCGTTTAATTTGTTCTAAACTCCGGTCATACTTAGCCTGCGGTCTCACTAATCGGTAGAGTCTTTGTACAGTTTCCATATTATGAGAAACTATTTCCTGACCAGCACTTATCATTCTTTCTAAAGCTTCCCAATTTCCTTTCACATCAGGAATAAGGCTTTCAATGGTAGTATCTGGGCTCAATAATTTAATCTGGTGAATGGTTTGGTACCAAACTTCTGCCCCTCTATCGGCTAATTCATCTCTGTTTACAGAAGTTATCACGGCATGTTTTACCTGCATTAACATGACAGCTTCCGCCACTCTTCCAGGTTCTTCTATGTCATATTCTGTTGGCTTACCTGTTTTTACAGCACAAAAAGAGCAAGACCTGGTACATATATTACCTAAAATCATAAAAGTGGCAGTACCAGCTCCCCAACATTCACCCATATTGGGGCAACTTCCTGACTGGCATATAGTATGTAATTTATAGGTATCAACTAATTCCCGAACTTTCTTGAACTCGGGTCCAATAGGAAGCTTAACTCTAAGCCAATCGGGCTTTTTTGTAGGTTTTTCTTTAGAACCTGCAATGGGTAATTCAACCATGAAACTGTATTATCTTTTAATGACTATTTCCTTTTTCCAAGACGCAAATTTACAAAAAGATTGAGGAAAATATTTTGGTTATTGTTAATCCCTAATATTTCATTATCGGCAAGAATGGGAACATCTCTGATAAATGCGTCTGCCATGAGTCCAATTTCAGCTGAACGAATAAATTCACCATAAGCGCCCCAATCGAAATGTAAACTTCCCTTTATGTTTATACCAGGTACTATACCCAGTTCATCCAGCCCTTTTGTTAGCTTTTCGGCGCCAAAAATGTCATCCCAATTTAAAAAACGAGAGGCATTTTCAGCTGAATATCTCTCACTTCGAATGCTGGTGAAATTACCAGGATTGTCAGAAGTGTGCCTTAAAACTAGATAATAGGGTTTTAAAATACCAAATGTAGGGCCTCCTTCATAACTAACGCCTATAGCTAAGCCCTTTCTTTTTCCCTTTTCAGATAAAAATCTCTTCTCTCCAACGCCTACTCTCAGGGGATAAAAGTTATTTTGTTTGCCAAAGATAAAGCCACGAAATGCACCTCTCGGACCCGACAAAGAGATGTTTTTTTGCTGTCTTGATTCAATGGGATCTTTTAATTCACCGAATTCTGCAAAATAATATTGCGAGAGGTTATACTTTTTTATTTTTCCCAGCTGATAGCCAAAACTGAATCCATTCGTATAAATCCTTGCGTTAACACCACTCTCTTTTTGAAATAATATACCTTTATCCTGATTGTAATTATTTCTTCCCAATGATAAAGTCTGTTGTGCTGCCAGGCTTACACATATTACCATGCCTGTTAAGGTCAAATACATTGACCTGAAATCAGGATGGGCATTTATTAATTTATCGTTGGACATTTTTACTTCATTTTATGTAATACAATTTTTAACTCGCTTAGGTTCATGCAGCTTCAGATGCTTTTTTAATAATGATAAATATACCAAAAAAATGTTAATTTACCTTCCATAAATCAGACCTTAACATGTTGGACGTTTTAATATATAGCGAACATTCATCAAATAGATTCCAATATGTACTGAATTGGATTTTTAGGGGAGTTTCTTCTTTTCAAATCACTCATGATGTTGATCTCGCCATTAAATATAACGGCCCTATCATTTTTTATAGCAATAAACCTATTCGAGAGGACGCTTTGCTAATACCTGATAGTGGATATTTGTGGCGTCTGAAGAGCGAGCCAGTATTACCTGATTTGGCATTGGTTACCTTTCCTCTAAATAATCTCGATGTAGATATTTTTTCTTTTATTTATTATTCACTGGCTAGATGTGAAGAGTATAATAAAAATGATCTTGATGTATGGGGCCGATTTAAAGCGGAAAATAGCATAGCATTCAAGAATAATTATTTGCAAATACCCTACGTGGACCTGGTTAAGGTCTGGTTTTTTGACTTTTTAAAGGAAAAATGGCCTTCTTTTTTAGCTCCTTTGCCCATTTACAAAAGACAAATTTCTTATGATATCGATGTTGCCTGGGCTTATCTTTATCGCTCTCTTCCAAGACATTTTTACGGTATTTGTCGGGATGTATTGCGTCGTGATTTTTCTTCAATCTATCATCGATGGCAGGTTTTGTCAGGCAATGAAGTAGATCCTTATTTTACTTTTAGCCGCTTGTTAACTACTCACGCCGCTTTGGGAGATCAGCCCATATTTTTTTGGCTGATGGGCAATAAATCAAAAATAGATCGTGCTGTTGGACTAAAATCCAAAGCGTATAAACAATTAATCCGAGATGTATCAAGTAAATACCGCATTGGTTTACATCCGTCAATGAAAAGTAGATCAGGCTTTGGATCGCTACAAAACGAATATAACTTCTTGTGCTCCTTGGCTGAGAAAAAGGTTATTCATTCGAGACAACATTATCTTTTGCTAAGTATGCCCGATACTTACCGAAATCTTATTAAAATAGGGGTTGAAAATGATTATTCCATGGGTTATGCCAGTCAATGTGGCTTTCGGGCGGGTA
>JBILDL010000308.1:0-3749 GCA_044352635.1 Saprospiraceae bacterium
CTAATTTATTTTTGGAGAAATCAGAAAATTTCCGTTCGATGATTGTGGTTGATACCTTTAGTAATAAATCTGCTTACCTTATTGATGTCGATGATTTTATTAAATTAAGGGCTGAAGTCAGATTTCTCAGGGCTTTCTTTTACATGGAACTTATAAAAAGATATGGGGGCGTTCCTCTGGTTGTCAACACCTTGAATGAAAATGAATCCAAGGCTGTTCAGAGAAGTAGCTTTCAGGAGTGCGTAAATTTTATTGTTAAAGAATGCGATGAATCATACATTGACCTTACGAATCACTATATAAATTATGGTATTCCAGCCGGAAAAACATTAGGTGTCGGAGATGGGGGAACAAATAATAACAGATTAGGTAGAATTGAAAAACCTGCTGCCTTAGCTTTAAAATTGCGTGCCTTATTGTACGCAGCCAGTCCACTGCATAATGCGTCTAATGATAAACGCAGATGGGAATTGGCTGCCGCAGCCGGGCAACAGTTTTTTACAGATCCAAATTGCGTTCATGTCAATTTCCTGAGCACTAATTATAAAGATCTGTTTATGGCTCAGAATACAACAAACAATCTAACGCCAAGAAAAGGTGCGAACGCCGGAATTATTATGACCCGGCCCTATCAATTAAATTCCAATGTATTTGAAAGAGCTAATTATCCAGTTGGAATGGCAAATGCGGGGGAAGGAGCTACCTGTCCTTCTCAAAATTTAATAGATGCCTTTGAAACTAAATCTGGAAAATCTATTACCGATCCAACTTCAGGTTTTGATCCTCTTAAACCTTTTGCCAATAGAGATGCCAGGCTCGAGTGGTTAATTGTCATTAACGGAAGTTCCATGGGTTTAAATGCAAATAATACAGCAAGAATAGTTCAATCTTATAAAGGTGGTCCCGATGGCGTCGGTGCCAAGGAGGGGGCCACTACCACAGGGTATTATTTGCGAAAAATGTGTATCGAAAATTATGACTTGACCAAAGCAGGAACAAGAGCTAAATCATGGGTCATCCTGCGCTTTGCAGAGGTCTTGTTAAATTATGCCGAGGCTATGAACGAAGCCTATGGGCCAGATTCTAAACCTTTGATAAATGGTGTCGTTGCTTCAAGGTCTGCATTGGAAGCTATAAATATGGTGAGAAAAAGAGCAGGTCAGCCTGATATTTTGGCGGGTATATCTCAGTCTGATTTGCGGCAGAGAATTCGTAATGAAAGACGTATTGAACTCGCCTTTGAAGAACATAGGTTCTTTGACGTACGTCGATGGAAAATTGCAGAGCAAACAGAAAATATTCCTCTGTCAGGTATTTCTATTTCTAATAATTCAGGTATTCTTAGCTTCGATAAATTTGTTGTGGAAAATAGATTTTTTGAGCCTAAAATGTACCTTTATCCTATTCCCAATATTGAAATTTTAAAAAGTAATGGTGTGTTAACCCAAAATCCTGGTTGGTAACCTCGGTTTTATAAATCATTTATTTGAATGATTTTATCAAAAAGAAATGTTTTTTTATTTATTGTAAATATCTCCCTTGGTTGTAGTTCCTTTTTAATTTGGGGTTGCAAAAAAGATGCAGTAGTAGTTTTAGAAGACAATACCCCTTCCATTACTTCTTTCGCTCCTTTGATCGCCAAAAGTGGCGATACCGTTGTATTGAAAGGGAGAAATTTTGCCGAACAGTCACCATATAATTTAATCTCAATAGGTAATTATTCCGTCATTCCTTTTTACTCATCAGTAAATTCTTTGTCTTTTAAAATTCCAATTGGCGTCCAAAAGGGAAGTTATAAAATTACAGTTAAAATTGGGGGTAAATCCTCCTCTTCCCTGGAATCCCTGGAAATTCTTGAATCTTCTGTTTATCAAAGTACGGATGTTTTACCCGTAAATAAATCGATTATTTTACAGGCTTTTGAAGGTTTTGGGAAAAGAAATGTTCACCCCCGATTGCTTTTTTATAAGGAAGATATTGAACGTATAAAACGGAGTGTATTAACAGATCCAGTAGCTAAAGCGAGTTATGACGACATCATTAATAGGGCAAATAGCCTTTTATCAAGTCCTTTATTAACTTATGGTTTGGATGAGGCTAAACTTCGCATTTCAAATATTCACCAGATTTGTAATAATCAAATGCCCTATTTGGTTCTTGCCTATATATTTACGAATGATAATAGATATGCCTTGCGTTGCTGGCAACAACTGGAGATTATGTGCCAATTTCCTGACTGGGGGGCTAACAGACATTTTTTAGACACTGGTATTGCAGCAAAAGGAATAGCATTGGCCTATGATGGCTTATTTGATTATTTAAATCCAAATCAAAAACTTTTGTTATGGGAATCTTTTAAAAAACATGCCCTTATTCCCGGGAAAGCGCAAATTGAATCAAAAACTGGCGTTTGGAAGTGGTATTTGAGTGATGATAACTGGAATGGTATTTGTCATAGTGGTCTCATTATGGCTGCATTGGCAATGTTTGAATCTGATCCATCTTTAAATGCTGAAATAATTGCATTGGCGACCAATGGGATGGAGAAATATATTGCATCATTCGAACCAGACGGCGGCAGTGAAGAAGGTATGTCTTATTGGTCTTACGGTCTTTCCAATACTTTTTTGGGCATTGAGTCCCTGGAAAGATGTTTGAGTACTAGTTTTGAAATGACTAAAAAAAGTGGCTTTAAACGCACCGGATGGTTTCCTTACCTTATGGCAGGTCCGGTGGGAACAGCAACTATAGGTGATGATTATCTTTATATAGGAAAAAATAAAAAGATTTTATCCTATTTCTGGTTCGCTCATCATTTTAAAGACGCAAATTTAGCAAAGGTTCATTTTCAAGCTTGCCAAAGTGTTAATGAATTCAATACCGTAAAATGGAATGGTTGGACCGATTTGCTTTTTTATGATAAAGATTTGATAAGTTCAGGCGCAAATATACAGCAACCGCTTTCCGGCTATTTAAAGGGAATTGAATACTATTATCTGTTAGAAAAAAATGAAAGTGAGCATGCCATGTATCTTGGTATGCACGGTGGTGATAATAATGCCAGTCACGGACATCTTGATGCAGGAAGTTTTTATATTCAAGCCTTTGGTGAAACATGGGCAATGGGAAATTTAGGCCTGGAAAGTCCTTATCCCGCGGATTATTTTACGGTTACAAGCCCCAAATACTCTGATTTGCCAACTCAATCGGTCAATTCACCCGGTAGATTCTATTATTACAGGATTCGCGCAGAAGGAAAAAATACCCTTATTTTTAATCCGGATGCCAGACCAGAACAGAATCCTGCTGGGGTAGCTCGCTCTGTCAAGTCTGTTTCTGATGAAAATGGAGGTTTTCATATTATAGATCTATCTGCTTGTTATTCAAGGGATGTCAGCGCATACCAAAGGGGAATCAAGTTGAATAGGAAGAATAATGTGATGACAGTTCAAGACCAATTTACTCCTTCAAATAATATTTCTACTTTTTATTGGCTTATGCATACGCCCAATACAGAAGGATTAATTATTACAGCAAATGGGAAAAAGGCTGTTTTTAATAAAAATGGAAAAACTTTTCAGGCAGAAATTATTTCTCCCTCTCAGGCTAGTTTTGAAAAAGTAGATAAATCAGCTTCTCAAATTCTTTATTTAAAAGAAACCGCAGATATTTTCTCTTCCGTTATGGCTGGCAAAAATTCTCCAAATAAACCATTTGGTAAGCTTCAAATTAAATTACAAGGTCTGCAA
>JBILDL010000309.1:0-3745 GCA_044352635.1 Saprospiraceae bacterium
GAAGGATTTTTAAATAAGGAAAGGTTGTCCAATGATTCATAGGATTGGGCATGAAGTATCAATGGAAAAAATAAAATGGGACATAGCCGAATAAGTAGCCCGCGGTGCATACCAGTAAAGAACATAGGGATAGGTTTGTAAATGTATTTTAATAGGTTCTTATCTCATGTTAAATATATGGATTAAAATCGGATTATTACTTTAGGTATTTGTATTTAAATGATAAGACCTATTCAAATTTTAACTAATTTTCCGTAATATTATGAATTATGATCTTGAATGCCAGTCAAATTCGCGCCTGGGACGCATTTACTATCGAGCATGAACCCATTAAATCGATCGATTTAATGGAGCGTGCTGCGTTAGCTTGCTTTCATTGGTTGGAAATGAGAGATTTAACTTCAAGATCTTTTCAGATTTTTTGTGGGAAAGGTAATAACGGGGGAGATGGATTGGCACTGGGCAGAATACTTCTTCAGGCTGGCGCCAGGGTTGATATTTATGTTCTTTCCCCGGAGAATATTGGAACAGCTGACTTTCAATGTAATCTCCTGAGATGGAAGGATTATTCAAAAAGGGAAATCCATTGGTTGAATGAATCTAAAGATTTTCCCACATTGGCATCAAATGGCCTGGTTATCGACGCTTTATTTGGTTCTGGATTAAACAGACCTCTGGAGGGCATCAACGCACAATTAATCAGTTATCTGAATGAACAGGCCAATACAATTATCTCTATTGACCTGCCATCGGGCTTAATGTCTGATACATTGGAAATAGGTGTTCCCATAATTCAGGCTAACCATACGTTAAGTTTTCAGGTCCCTAAACTTGCTTTTTATTTTCCGGAAAATGAAAAGTTCATAGGTGAAATTCATCTGTTGGATATTGGTTTATCTGCGGGTTTTTTGCACCATATAGTTCCCGAGATCAATCTTATTAATCAGGAGGTAGTCGAAAAAATATATAAACCAAGACAAAGATTTTCACACAAAGGTACCTTCGGGCACGCTCTTTTACTTGCGGGCAGTTATGGTAAAACAGGCGCCGCATTACTTGCTGCAAAGGCCTGTATGCATAGCGGTGTCGGACTACTTACATTGGGCGTACCTCAATGTGCTTACCTTGTTCTACAAGTGGGACTACCGGAAGCTATGGTTACTTCCGACGAAAAAAAGAATAAATTAGCCACTATAATGCCCAATTACTCTAATTATCAGGCGGTGGGTATAGGTCCGGGAATAGGCACAGAGAAAAAGACCAGGCAATGGCTTTTACAGCAACTTTTAGTTATACAATGTCCGCTGGTTTTAGACGCCGATGCGTTAAATGCTATAGCTTATGAGGAAAAATGGCATTGTATTCCTAAAAATTCAATTTTAACGCCTCATCCGAAGGAATTTGACAGGTTATTTGGCTTATGTAAGAATAGTCAGGAAAGAATGCTTAAGGCCATTGAAAAAGCAAAAGAGCTGTCTTGTATTGTGGTTTTAAAAGGTCATCACACGCTCATTGCCACGTCAGAAGGGGAGGTTTGGTTTAATACAACAGGCAATGCCGGCATGGCTACAGGGGGTAGTGGTGATGTCTTAACCGGTATTATTACTGGTTTGTTGGCGCAGGGTTATGTCTCAAAGGATGCTGCAATATTAGGGGTTTGGTTGCATGGAAAGTCAGGGGATATTGCCTCAAAAAGGCATGGGCAAGAGGCTTTGGTGGCTAGCCATATTATAGAATTTTTGGGTGATGCCTTTCTATTAATGACCAACCGATGAATCATAAATATGCCAGGTGGATTTTTATCATTCTGAGCCTTTCTTTTATTCTGAAATTTTATGTAGATGAAAATTTCTGGAGATCGATAAATGATTTTCCAGCACTAAATTCCTGGTCGCTTCCTTTATTTTGTATTATCATAATACTCATTCCGTTTAATTGGTTTTTAGAAGGTTTAAAGTGGCGTGTATTTCTGGCAAAGGATAAAAAACCCAGTTACGCGGTAATGTTGAAGATTATTTTTGCGGGGGTCAGTTGTGCTATTTTAACACCCAATAGGATGGGAGATTTTATAGGAAGAGGCTTGGTTTCTCCTATAGAAATGCGGGAAGAAACCGTTTTAGCGACCTTTATGGGCAATTTTTGTCAGTTTTTTATCCTTTTGCTTTTTGGTATTCCTGCTTTAGTTTTTTTATTTCCATTATTAGCGAACCATAGTACTCAACAGACTCATTTTCCAATAGGGGCAGTTGTATTCTGGTTAATCCTTTGTTTTGTTTTCCTTCTTGTATATCCACCTATTTTTCAATTTTTTGCCAGGTTATCCAAGCGTTGGCAATGGACCACTTCATGGGAGGATAAATTTTTATCTCTCAGTAATATAACTTACGCAACCTTCTTTAAAGGCTTGTTTTATGCTGGAGTGCGTTATCTGGTTTTTAGCTTCCAATACTATTTGGTACTTAACTTATGGGGTGTACACCTGCCTATTTTTTCCATGTATATAGGGCTCGCCAGTTTATATCTCTTTCAAACTATTATACCTCTTCCACCTATATATAGCTTAATCGTTCGGGGAGAAACCTCTGTATTGGTTTGGGGTATCTGGGGCGTTGCTCCCATAAAAGCAATGACTGCAAGTTATATGTTATTTATATTTAATTTGTTTATACCAGCTGTCATCGGTTTTTTTATTTTATTACCCATCAGGTCATCAAAAAAATAGGCAGACATTATTTTATTTAGATTTTATTTATTAATTTCAATTTTGCCTAAAACCGACTTGACAATGAATAAATTTAAATGGTGCTTGCCACTTTGCCTATTCCTTTTGATGGGAACCTTACTTTCTGCACAAAACAAGGCGCATTCTCTTTCTTTATTATCCAGTTCTTTTATCTATGAGGAAGCTCCTTTTAAGGAATGTCATGCTTCAAGTTTGGTAGAGGTAAATGAGGGTAAAATATTAGCTACCTGGTTTGGGGGGACAAGGGAAAAAAATCCGGATGTTACTATATGGCTTGCGGAATTTTCTAAAGGGAAATGGGGAGAAATCAGGGAAGTTGCCACGGGTATTCAAAATGATAAATTGAGATATGCATGCTGGAATCCCGTATTATTTAATCATTCGTCTGGTATCTTATATCTTTTTTACAAGGTGGGATCCTCTCCAACTACCTGGTGGGGAGAAAGTATCCAGTCTAAAGATAATGGATTGACCTGGTCGAAACCCACCAGAATACCCGACGGGTTTTTTGGACCTATACGGGCAAAACCCATTGAACTACCTGATGGTAATATTCTTTGCCCATCCAGTCTGGAAATTCCCGAAGGAAAATGGTCAGTTCATTTTGAGCTTTTTAACCCCAGAGCAAATACCTGGAATAGAATTGCGGTCGATGATAATTCAGCCTATGATATTATTCAACCTACTTTGTTAGTTCATAATGACCCAAATACACTTCAAATTTTATGTCGGAGCAGGCAAAATAAAATCATCGAATCTTGGTCTGTCGATGGAGGTAAAACATGGTCTAAAACAGCAGAAACATCATTGCCCAACCCAAGTGCAGGTATAGATGCCGTTTCCATACCTAATGTTGGACATTATTTGATTTATAATCCTACGGAAAAAGGGCCAAATGACAGGGCTAAACTAGCCGTTGCCTTCTCGAAAGATGGGAAAAATTGGGATTCAATGCTCCATTTAGAGGATGAAAAATCTGGAGAATTTAGTTACCCTGCTATG
>JBILDL010000018.1:0-12315 GCA_044352635.1 Saprospiraceae bacterium
GTAAGGTCGGTCACTTTTAATGATTTACCTTTCCTGCTGCTTGCGGTATCTATTTCAGTAATAGCCTGGGAGGGTGCGTCAAAAGACAATTTTTGTTCCCCCTGTCGCCAGTTATCCTGCAATGTTCTGGCGCCCCAAACCCGTTCAAATTCGCGAATACCGCGTTTTAACGTTTGATCGTCGTAGGCGAAGAAACTACTTTGGGTTGATCCGGTATTTAAACCATTGAAAGCATTTTCTCTGGCAGTTATAGGTAAAGCGCTAATACTTCCCTGATTTTTGTTTTCAATTTCGGCCATCCGTTTTTCATCCTCCAGTTTTTTAATTTTGAGGGCTAATTGCATACGGTCTTCTGGAGAAAGTTTCGAAATACCAATCAGACTATCCTGAAGATTTATATTTTCTATAAGGCTTGCAATATCTGTTAAACTTTCCCTGAGTTTAGCCGTTTCGGGTTTTCTGGGATCCTCATCGGCCATGGTTTGCAAAGTAGTATCAAGATAATTTTTTGCCGAAAGAAACTCACTATCTTCAAAATAGAGAGATCCCAAAATATAGGCTGACTCTGTTTTTTGAAGTGTATTTATAGTGTTTTTTGCCAGAGATTCCTTGAAATAGGAAATAGCTTCCACCCGTTGATTATTTTTAAGGGCTAATTGACCTTTATTGTAGTATAATTGATCTAAATAATCTATATTTTTTTCATCTTTAGCTAGTTTATCGAGATCGGCCAATGCATCTTCGTAGGAACCTTTCCCTGCAAGCCAGGCTAATTGCGCCTTATTTATTTTAGCATTGAAAGCCATTTCGTAGTTTGAAGCCCACTTTTCCGCTTGGTCAAAGGCAGTAAAGGCCTCCGCTTCTTTTTTATCTGTTGAAAATAATTGACCAGCCAGGAAGCTAAGTCTTGCTTTTTCTTTTCGGTCATCTGACAGGCTTATGGCTTTTTCAATGGCGATATTTGCTTCGGCGATATTATTTTTTTTAAGGTAATAGAAAGCCAAAAGAGGGTAAACTTCCTCAAGTACATATTCGAAGGTAGTTTCGTCTTCAATTAATTTTTCTAAAATACGAAGTGCGGAATCGTCATTATCCCGTTCTATGAGGGTTTTAGCGAGCCACAGCTTACCTTCCTGAAAGACAGGTCTATGTTTTAAGAAATATTTTTTAGGTTCTGCGGCTTTGGCCTCTTTTTTTGCTTCCGCGGCAGCTTGTTTTCTTTTTTCAGCCTCTTCCTTTTTAGCTTTTTCAGCTTCTGACTCATCTGTTTTTGCTTTCGGCTTAGGTTTAGAGGGCAGGGCTGATTTACCTTCCTTTTTACGTTTTGCGTTTTGGATTTTTCTTTTTTTAACCTCCTTGTTGTATTTTTTTCTCTTTTTAAGGGCTTCTTTTTTAGCTTTTTCCCTTTTCTTGGCCTTTTGTTTAGGAGATAAAGTAGATTTTTTTGCGTCAGCTTTAGCTTTATCTTCCGATTGGGCTAATTTTTCCTCAGGATCGAATTCTGTAATCAAATAACGGAATGCTTTTTCAGCGTTTTCATAATCCTCTTTTAAAAACCAGGCTTGACCGGCGAGCAAATAACAATCGTCCATCCAATAACTTCTCGGATGTAAAGCGACCACACGCGTTACTTTTTTTACTGCCTTGTCGAGTTCCTGTCCCGCCGATTTTCTATTTGAAGCGGTCAGGTAAGGAAAAATAGGAAGTTGTTTTTGATAATTAACCGGATCTTGCGTAGAGAGGGCTAATTTATTAATTTCCAAAATTTCATTTGCATTAAAATATCCGTTATACCTTGCAGTGGTATTTTCATATATCTTGCCTAAAATAGATAGGTCAGCTTTCTTTTTCCTTGTTACACAACTCGAAAAAGTGAGTAAAAAAAGAATAAGATAAATAGGAAGAGTCAGGCTTTTCAAAACTAAAATATTTTTATTACACATAAATAAGCTCAAATTTCGTTATTTATTATAAAATTGAGGGCTTAATTAACTTCTTGTTTTATTTTATTTTCGAAGTTAGAAAGAAAACTGTAACCTTTGTATTTTATTGTACGTTGAAAAATCTTCTTTTTATTTAAATTTCATCACATGGCGACAAATATTTTTAATAAGGAAGGCTGGGCACAATTTAGAGAAAATCTAAAAAATAAATTTCGTTTAGTTATAATGAATGAGGATACTTTTCAGGAAATTGCCTCTTTCAAACTTACTTTATTTAATTTTTATTTATTAGGGAGTAGTATTTTAGTGTTCGTTGGATTTTTAGCTCTGCTTTTTATTGCGGTTACGCCAATAAAAAGATATTTGCCAGGATATGGCCTGGGAAGTAGTAGCGAGGAAGTCTTAAGTTTAATGCGTAAAGTGGAAGAAATTGAGAATGAAATGAGTGCGCAAAAAATTTATTTGACGAACGTAAAACGCATGCTAACAGGTGATGTTGAAACCGTTGATGATATTCCGGTTCCGGAAAAAAACTTATTGAGTAATCTAGTGAATCTGGAGGAGCAAAGTATTGCTTCCCCCTCGGAAGAAGACAATCAATTAAGAAAAGAGGTGGAACTAGAGAAGATAGGTAATCTCGCCAAGAGATCGCGTTATTCCGGGTTTAGTAAGTCGGAGGATCTTCCCATTGAAGGTATCTTTTTTGTGAATCCTCTGAAAGGGGAGATTACTTCTCAGTTTGATCTTAAAAAAAATCATATAGGTGTTGACATTGTTGCACCAAAGAATACGGCGATAAAAGCTGCATTATCAGGCTATGTTTTTTTAGCAGACTGGACTTTAGAGACTGGTCATACGATAGGTATTCAACATGCTAATAACTTAATCACTTTTTATAAACACAATGCTGCCCTTTTAAAAAAAGTGGGCGCCTTTGTGAAAGCTGGCGAAGCCATCGCCATTATTGGTAACACAGGCACAAAAACAGACGGACCCCATCTTCATTTTGAAATGTGGTACAAAGGAATCGTTATGGATCCTACTGATTTTATCTCTTTCTAACCATTTAACTGAATATGCAACAATCTAATGATTCCCGCCTGCAACACGCATTCAACGAAAAAGGAGAGGCACTGAGCCCACTTCTTCCTGAAAATGTAAAAAATTTTTTAATCGATATTGATGGAACTGTCTGTGATGATATTCCCAATGAAGAGCCCGAAAGAATGATTTCCGTAATGCCTTTTCCGGATGCACTTAAAATTATAAATAAATGGTTTGAAGAAGGGCACAGTATTTATTTTTTCACCTCCAGAACGGAGGAGCACCGCGCTGTCACGGAGGCTTGGTTAAACAAAAACGGATTTAAGTACCACGGGATAATCTTCGGCAAACCACGGGGTGGAAATTACCATTGGATAGATAATCACATCATAAAAGCTACTAGATTTTCGGGTAAATTTTCAGATTTGGTGGTAGAAAAAAAGGATATTTTGCCTATCCAATGAGATTTTTTAGCGCCTCATCCATTTTCTTGAAGGTGAACTGGAAGCCTGCGCTCATTATTTTTTCTGCAGATACCCGTGTGCTGTGAGTAAGCACTGTGGACATTTCCCCCATGGCCGTAGTTAATAACGTAAGAGGGATTGACCATACCATACGCCAGGGTAATTTACTTTGCGCATTCATTGCCTTGGCAAAATCATACATTTTCTCTGGATTTGGGGCCACTGCGTTGTAAATTCCTTTTATTTGTTCATTTTGAATTGCAAAAAGGAATAGTCTAACCAAATCTTTTTCATGAATCCATGAATACCATTGATTCCCTGGATTAAAGGACGTAGATATGCCCATTTTCCATGGTAACAGCATTTTTTGAAGGGCACCTCCCCTTGGGCTGAGCACAATTCCTATTCTAAATAGGACTAACCTGGTATTATGGTCAGCAGTTTCAAAAACAGCATTTTCCCACGCTGTACAACTTTTTGATAGAAAATCGTTACCCGCAGCATGTTCTTCGGTCAGTATTTCATTATCTCTATCACCGTAAAACCCAATGGCTCCGGCTGAAAGATATATGGCAGGTCTGTGGTAATTTTTAAAACAATAGGCTAGTAATTGATTACTTTTTACACGGCTTTCAGTTATCTCCTTTTTTCTGCGTTCAGTCCAAAGTTTGTCCGCAACCCCAGAACCCGCAAGATTTATTACAATATCTACCTCTTTGAATGCGTTTCCATCTGCGACACCCTTTTCAACATTCCATAGGAAAGTAGGAAAAAGGGGGTTTGATGGTTTAGATCTGCTTATTAAACGAATGTTATACCCTTCGTCTTTAAGTGTTTGTGCTAAAAGCTGCCCAACAAGTCCTGTTCCACCGGCGATAAGTATTGTTTTCATTAGATAGAATTTGTCTACTATCAACGATTTTACAACCTAAAAGTTCCATATTTCAATAAAATGCATAATAAAGGTGCAATAGTCCTTTTTACCTTGTATTTTTGCCCTAATTAAATGATTGAAATGAAATTCTTTTTGTTAGCCCCCCTAGCTATTTTGATTCTGTTTTCTTCGTCTTGCGGAAAAGTAGAACAGTCAAGTATGCACAAAAGATCCTCTAATGAGGTATCCATTCGTCTGGAAGCTGAACCAGACAGATTAAATCCACTGCTCAGTACCATTTCTTATGCAAGACAAGTCTTTGATCCGCTGCATGTATATTTAATGAGTTATGATCCGACTACTTTGGTATTGGTCCCTCAATTGTTAAAGGAGACCCCTAAAATTGAACTAATAAAAAGCGGCGTTTTTGAGGGAGGTACCAAATATAGTTTTGAAATTAGGGAAGAAGCCGTTTGGGACGATGGAAAACCAGTTACGGCTGCTGATTATGAAGCTACACTAAAATTAGTTTTTAATCCCTTTTTACCTACCCTTGGGTACAGAACTTTTTTGGAGAATATCCAGTCATTTGACATAGATAAAATGAATCCTAAAAAATTCACCATTATTTTAAATGATACGTATTTTGCCGGACTAGAATCTCTGACGAATGTGGTTCCTGTACTCCCAAAACATATTTTTGATGCAGATAAAAGCCTCGATACCGTTTCATTATTAAAACTCATTAGTGACCCATCACCAGAAAATCAACTTAAAAATTATCCATTTATTAAGGATTTTGCAGATTATTATTTAGGGGAATTTTTCAGTAGAAATCCGGAAGGAGTCAATGGAGCCGGGCCTTATAAGTTAGTATCCTGGCAATCGGGTCAGGAAATATTATTAGAAAAAAAGCAAGCCTGGTGGGGAGATAAACTCGCTACAGATAATCCTGCTTTTCAAGCTTTCCCGGACAGATTGTTATTTAAGATTATTCCTGATCCTGTTTCTGCTTTGGCCGCTTTAAAAAATGAAGAAATAGATGTTATGCAAAATATTGCTCCGGAAGATTTTCTGGCTTTAAAGTCAGACAGTACAACAAAAGCACATTTTTCTTTCTATACGCCTTCATCGTTAAGCAGTTATTATATATCCTTAAATACAAGGCTTCCTATTCTTTCAGACAAGAAAGTCAGAAGAGCCTTTGCTCATGCCATCGACGTCGATGAACTTATCCAAAATGTTTTCATTGGTTTCGGTACGAGGTGCGCAACACCATTGCACCCAAGTTCGGCAGAATATAATGCAGAGCTAAAACCTATAACGTTTTCAATTGAAAAGGCTAAGAAATTATTAGCTGAAGCAGGCTGGAGTGATACGGACAAAGATGGTATTTTAGATAAAAAGCTTGGGGGCAAAAAGACTGCACTGCGCGTCAAATATTTAGCTAATGCCAGTAAAGCAAGTTCTATGACGCTTGCTGAACTTATAAAAAGTAATGCAAGAAAAGCAGGTATTGATGTAGTCATCGACGCTAAAGATGCTAATACACTCCTTGATAGATTGCGTAGCAGGGAATTCGAAATGATTTCAGCAGGCCGTTCTATCACACCTCAGTGGAGTCCTTCACAAAATTGGCGCACCGATGCGGATAATCGAAGTGGTTTTGGCAATGAAAAAACAGATGAATGGATTGATGCATTGGAAAGAGAACCTAGTCAATCTAAAAGATGGGTGATTTCAAAAAAACTGCAGGCAGAAATTTATGAAGAGCAACCTGAAATCATGTTGTTTTGCCCTCAGGAGCGTTTGGTTATTCACAAAAGATTTGAGGCGGTATCCACAGCGGCGTGGCCCGGCTTTTATCCGGTAGCATTCAAACTCATTAAAGACTAATTAGGGGTTATGCTAACTTATTTAGTAAAAAGAATTAGCACCCTACTTTTATCTTTATGGATAATATCTGTCTGCCTTTTTTTTCTTCAGAAAAATGCTACTGTAGATGTAGTTATGCTTCAAAGCAAAGCAAGGTCAAATGGGTCGTTTTATGTCCATCCGTTAGCCGCAGAAAAAGTCTATAGAGCCGAAGCAGTAAGACTGAATCTCGACCTGCCTCTTTTTTATTTTGCTATGAAGCCCGCCATGTTTCCAGATACTTTTTATAAAATTCAGTATCCGGAAGCAATTAAAATACAGAAAAAATTATTATTGAAAACTGGCGACTGGGCTTTGGTTCAGACTTATTTCCAGGAGTTGACATCATTTTATGAAAAAGTGGCGAAGACTGAAAATGGGCCAGTATCTATTTTTTGGAAACAGCAATTACAAGAAATGGCCAATACGTCTGACTTTTCGGCGTTAAAATCTGCTTGCAAGGTTTCAGACGAAATGCGGGAACCTTTCTCCGTAGAAATAAGGAAAATAGAGACCCTTTTGGATCGTTTGTCTAATCAAACACCCTCTTTTTTTGCCTGGCTTCCTTCTCCGGCATGGAATGGTTTCGATAATCAGTTTCATAGCTGGTTCCGTAAAATGATCCACGGAGATATTGGTATCTCCTCCAGAGATGGCCGGCCCGTATGGGATAAATTAGAAGAAGCTATTCCCTGGACATTATGGGTGAATGGATTGGCTATACTTCTGGCCTATATGTTTGCCATGCCAGTGGGGATTTTAATGGCGATTTTACCCAAAAGCAGGTGGTTGGGCTGGATAAACAATATCTTACTTGCTCTGTATGCTCTACCAGCTTTTTGGGTGGGTAGTATGTTATTATTTCAGGCAACTTTGCCAGAATATGGATTCTCCTTTTTTAGCATTAGTGGTTGGTCCAACCTTCAACGAGAGGGAGGATTTTTAGGTCAACCGGTACCTTTTTTACTTCAATTAAGCCTTCCTGTTTTTTGCATGGCTTATGGTCTGGCGGCTTATTTAACAAGTTATATGCAGTCAACCTTTTCCAAAGTTCTCAATGAACCATACATGTTGTTTGCTAAAACCAAAGGGATATCCAGGATGCGGCTTTATTTTATACATGCTTTACCTAATGCCCTGTTACCACAAATCGTTTTTGTTGCCGGCATTGTTCCGGCCTTAATCACGGGCTCCGTTGTAATTGAGGTTATTTTTAATGTTCCTGGTATGGGTAGATTATTTATAGACTCTATGCTCAGCCAGGATTTTACCACGGTTTACTCATTCGTTTTACTCGTTTCCGTACTCACAGCAGTGGGGCTCATTATATCAGATATATTACTTGTTGTCACCGATCCAAGAATTCGATTAACAAGGGAAAATAGAAACGAATGAAGTTAAAAATCTTTTTTCTTATAGTTCTTTTCCTTGCTATTTTTGGTGACTGGATAGCTAACGAAAAACCGGTTTATTGTCAATATGAAGGAAAATCTTACTTTCCATTATTCGAAGTTCCTTTTGTAAAATTTGGTTGGATAGACTGGCCAGCAGATTTTAAAAATGAAAATTGGGGGAATATACCTTATGAGAAAGTAGTGAAAACGCTGGTTCCTTATAGTCCTGAAACCATAGATCGCAAAAATCTTGGACTAAAAAGTCCATTTGCTGTTCAAAATACAAATGGATTTTGGGACAGGCATTGGATGGGAACCGATAGAATTGGAAGGGATGTTTTGGCCGGTTGGATTAGAGGATTCAGGTTGGCTTTGGGAATAGGTTTTTTATCGATTTTTATCGCAGGATTAGTCGGTATATTTATGGGTGGTTTGGCTGGTTTTTATGGTAACGATCGGTTTAATATCCCTGTTTATAAGGCTTTTGTTTTGCTTTTCTGGATCATTGGCTTTGTGTATTGGATATATCAGGGTGTTGAAACAAATGGGAATAACCTAAGTATTTTAATTTGGCTGGGTATCTGGTTACTCATCGGGGCACTTGTTTATATCCTGCCAGCTATGAGTAAGAGTACCTCTATACCTATAGATTGGATTATAAGTTTAATCATACAGGCAATAGATGCTATCCCGGCGCTATTCTTTTTGCTCGCTTTACTTCCATTGATAAAAAATCCAACTTTATTTCATGTTATTATACTTATTGCACTCATAAGATGGACGGGAATAGCTCGTTTGGTAAGAGCTGAATTCTTAAGAATTAGAGATTTGGAATATATTCAGGCCGCGCAACTTTTAGGTATAACTAATTTTCATATCTGTTGGAAGCATATTTTACCTAATGCCATGGGCTCTGTGTGGATAACTTTTGCCTATAGTTTTGCAGGTGCTATTTTACTTGAGGCTTATTTAGGATATTTAGGCATTGGTATGCCAGCGGGAACCATTAGTTGGGGTAGCCAAATGCAGCAAGTAAGAGAAAACCCCTCTGCCTGGTGGTTAGCGGTGTTTCCAGGATTGGCTATTTTTTTAATTCTTTTTAGCCTTCAAAAAATGGGGGAGAAATTAGAATCTAAGGTTTCTTAACTCCCTGGTTTGGGTAATATTTAATCTTGCTCTTTTTTGAGAAAAGTCTTGTTTGAGCTGGTTTTTTCAGTGAATTATTTTTTCGAAATTCTGCCGTTTGATTCATAGCAGGACACCCTGATTTTCTATTGCATCCCGTGGAAATGGTGGAAAGGAATAAAATCATAATAAAAAAGGTGCGATTTTTCATGATAATAAATTATAATTGATTGATATTTCGAAGAATAGACTATATTTGTTTCGTAAAAGTAGGAATAAATGAATCAAGTTGTGCTTGATTTATCTAATTATTATGCTTACATTTACAAATCTATTTTTAAAGGGGAAAATTAAACTTAAAAAACTATTTTAAATGAACAAGGGAGATCTTATTAACAAAATTGCATCAAGTGCAAAAATCACAAAGGTACAGGCTACTGACGCTCTAAACGCTGTAGTAGAGGGAATTGGACAAGAGCTTAAAGAAGGTGGAAAAGTAACACTTATTGGCTTTGGTACTTTTTCTGTTTCACACAGAGAAGCAAGAAGTGGTCGTAACCCAAGAACGGGTGAAACTTTAACTATTGAAAGTAAAAATTCAGTGAAGTTTAAAGCAGGTAAAGAATTATCTGATTCTGTGAATTAAACAGAAAGATAAACTTTGATCGACAAGAGAAAAAAGGGGCAATCTTGATTAATAGATTGCCCTTTTGATTTTTGCTTCCCGTTAAATTAATTAATATAACGTCATGAAATTTGGTACTAAAGCGATTCATGCAGGCATTGAGCCAGACCCGGCGACAGGGGCAGTAATGACCCCTATTTATCAAACCTCAACGTATGCGCAATCCTCTCCGGGTGTCCACAAAGGGTACGAATATGCCAGAACAGGAAATCCAACACGCACCGTTCTGGAAAATAATCTGGCCGCGTTGGAAAATGGTAAATTCGGTATCTGTTTTAGTAGTGGCCTCGCCGCTATGGATGCAGTAATCAGACTTTTACAACCAGGAGACGAGGTGCTGGCTTGTGATGATTTATATGGTGGTTCATATAGATTGTTGACTAAAGTTCATGGTGGTTTTGGGATAAAAAGCAGGTTTGTGGGTATGAATAATCTAAGTGCTTTTGAGTCCGCAATCAGACCCGAAACTAAGTTAATATGGATTGAAACACCAACGAATCCAATGCTGAATATTGTGGATATTCTAGCCATTTGTGATATAGCAAAGAAAAAGGGAATTCTTACCTGTGTTGATAATACCTTCGCTTCTCCATATCTTCAAAATCCCCTGGATTTAGGCGCTGATATCGTACTCCATTCCGCTACTAAATATATTGGCGGACATTCCGATGCAGTTCATGGTGCCATAGTAACCAATAGCGAGTTATATGCTCAGAAATTAAAGTTTATTCAAAATGCAGTAGGTGCCGTTCCAGGTCCCCAGGATTGCTTCTTGATTTTACGTGGTATTAAAACATTGCATATTCGCGTGGAAAGGGCCTGCCAAAATGCAGCTAAAATAGCCGATTTTCTAAGGTCACACCAAAAAATTAAACAAGTGTTTTATCCCGGTTTCATAGATCATCCAGGCCATGATATCGCAGCTTCCCAAATGAGGCACTTTGGTGGTATGGTTTCTTTCAATTTGTTTACTGATACCCTCGATTATGCTGAAAAATTATTGTCTAATACCAAGTTATTTACTTTAGCAGAATCATTGGGGGGCGTTGAATCTTTAATTGGACACCCAGCAACAATGACCCACGCGTCTATCCCCCGAGAGGAGAGGCTTAAAGTAGGTCTGACTGACTCTTTGATTCGGCTTAGTGTAGGTATTGAAGACGTCAGTGATTTAATCGACGACTTGAATGTGGCCATTGACCATTTACCCTGATTATTTTAACCTTACTTCTTTTTTATTCCCTTAACTAAGTATCCTACCCCTTTACGCCTGATTTTTTAACCAATCAGTTCGCGTAGTATGGAAGATAATATATTGTTTGCCGTAGGGTTAACAAAAATTCACCATGTTGGTCCAATCCTGGGTCGACAACTAATTCATTATTGTGGGTCACCCGAGGAAGTTTTTAATGCCACCGCCCGGCAATTATTGAAGATTCCAGGCGTAGGAAATAATATAGTTAATGAAATACGCTCCGGAAAAGTACTCGTTACAGCCGAGAAAGAGCTACAGGTATGTGAAGAAAAAAAAATAAAAATACTTTATTTTAAATCGTCACTTTACCCTTCCCGATTATCTCTTTTACCAGATAGCCCCATTGTGTTGTATCAACTGGGGCATTTGGACTGGGAACATAGGTTTATTTTGTCGGTGGTCGGTACGAGAAAACCCTCTTCTCATGGCATTGAAGCGTTAGGAAAAATTTTAGATGGTTTAAAATCATTTAATCCTGTTATTGTCAGCGGCCTCGCTTTTGGTGTTGATGCAGCGGCTCACCTGTTTTGCCTTAAGAATGATTTGCGCACTGTGGGAGTTATAGCACACGGTTTGGGGAGTATTTATCCAGCAGATCATCGTGAAATGGCTGATAAAATATCAAAGCAAGGTGCCATTCTCTCCGAATATCCATGGTCTGTGAGAGCTGAAAAGGAATTCTTTCCAATGAGAAATAGAATTATCGCAGGACTAAGTGACGGTGTGTTAGTGGTTGAAACAGCTGAAAGAGGCGGTTCTATGATAACAGCCCAACTTGCTAATGATTATCATAAGGAAGTCATGGCCTTACCCGGTAGAATATCAGATAAATGGTCTGCAGGTTGTTTGAAAATGATAAAAACGCAAGAGGCTTCTCTGGTTTCAGCTTCTGAAGATATAGTTCGTATTCTTCAATGGAATGAGTCACAGGAAAAACAAATGATTATTCCTTTTTTGGAACCACAAGAATTATTTTTGTTAGATTTATACATTGATGCTCATCCTATTTCTTTGGAATACCTTTTTATTCATGCTCAGCTTTCTATTGGTGCGTTAACACAACTTTTGCTGAATATGGAATTTAAAGGCTTGATTAAAGAATTACCGGGAAAAAGGTATCTAAAATTGATATAATGATGATGAAGTTTTTAAATATCGGGTTTGTTTGTTCGGGATTATTCCTGACTCCTTTTATTGGGTCGACGCAAGATTTGATAAAACAGTCGAAACCTGTAAATATCATTTTAATGATAGCTGACGGCGTCGGGATTAATCAAATGTCTGGAAGTTTGTACCAATATAACCATGCATTGCTGGTTGAAAAAATGCCGTTTATAGGGCTCCAGAAAACGAACTCCTTTAATAGTTTGAATACCGATGCCGCCACCGCCGCTACCGCCATTGCCTGTGGTGTTAAATCTTTTGATGGAGCCATAGGTGTTGATATGGATTCAATATCCATTCCGTCGATGTTGAAAATAGGTGCCGATAATAATATGAAAACGGGGGTAGTTACCACGGCAAGCATGACCCACGTGTCGTCAGCTGCCTTTTGGGCTCATTCTTCTGGTTATAAGAATGAAGAATTCATTGCATCCCAATTACCCGGCTCGCCTT
>JBILDL010000310.1:0-3732 GCA_044352635.1 Saprospiraceae bacterium
CTGTGTAATTATCTGGTAAACAGAGAATATATGAATCCATCTGGTTCAGACAACGAAGTAAAATGCCCTGTTTTAGGTTGTATTGCACAAAAACAAGCAGGGGGAAACAGATAAGATGGCGGCACACCTGTTCCTGTTGCAATGGAATTACTTTTGTTGATAATCAGTTTTAATTTTTTCCATTTTAGATGTCAGGTAGGCAGGTGGCAAATATAATAATAGCCCGTTTTTTGAAAATGGGATTGAACTTACATGGAATGTGGTACGAAATGACTATATTAAAAGGTGAAATATCATATCAAGTGCCACTTAAAATTAAAACGTTGGCCTAAAAGATGAGCCGGCATCTTGGGTTTTGGAATTAACTATAAAAATAGTTTAATATGAATGATTGGGTAAGTTTTTTATTGTTTGGAAGTTTCATTTTTAGTCCGTTGTTGAAATTGAATGGACAAACGGGTGAACAAAAGTTCTTACAGGACATAAAAACTGAAATTACACTTCCTCCCGAAGCAGGAAAAAACGTTATCAAACTTTTTTCAGCAAATCAAAGTGTGATTGCAGTTACCACAGATGGTGTTTTCCGCTACCGCAACGGTCAATGGAGCGGTAAGCCAAATGGCACAGATTGGAGGACGGCAACCAATGACAAACAGGGCAGTATCTGGCTGGCAACCACCAACTTTATTCAAAAGGAAAATTCTGGCGAAAAACTCACTTTACCGGAATCATCAAAAGACGACACCATTTTATGTTTGTTTTGGGAAGACGAGAAAACTCTGAATGTAGGAACTACGGGCGGTTTGCTCATCTGGAACGGCCAATGGAACATTCAGCTTGAAATAAAGGTTAGGGTAAATTCGATTACCTCTGATGCACAAAAACAACTTTGGGTTGCTACAAACAATGGGCTTTGGCGGCGTTCGTTGGGCAAATGGGTAAACATGGATGAAACCATGATGGACCCTGGAAATGGACGTACTTATTTTGCCCTTCGGCAACAAAAGGAGGGTACTGAAATTTTGCTGAGCACGCCTTATTCAGTGGGATGTATTTCTGAAACCGGCAATCATTGGGTGTTACGCGCTGCCGACGGGCTTCCTTACGGACCTGTAAAAGTAATCGCCCCAGCCGTTGGTTCTCTTTGGTTTGGAACCGACAGAGGGGTCATTAAAAAAGATTCGGCATGGCATTACTACAATGGAAAACGGTGGCTTCCGGATAACCAAGTGAATGATATTCTGCCCATCGATTCCAGCACAGTCTGGATTGCTACGTCTTACGGAATCAGCCAGATAAAGCAGGTGAAAATGACGCTGGAGCAAAAAGCCGATTCGATGGGTAACATCTCGGAAGGCCGGCATAACCGTCTTGGATTAATGAATCATTCAAAACTGAAGATTCCTGGCGATTTGAACAGCAGCCGGATGGAAAACGAAGATAACGACGGACTTTGGACCTCCTGTTATCTTGCCGCCCAGTGTTTCAGGTATGGTGCAACAAAAAGTCCCGACGCCAGGGACATTGCTGTGCGTACTTTTGATGCGCTGGAAAGACTTGAAATTGTTACAGGTATTTCTGGCTATCCAGCCCGATCGTATGCATTGGCGACAGATAGCGTAAAACAGTCGCGTTCGCCTCACCCTAAATTCTGGCGCTCCTCACCAGATGGAAAATGGCAGTGGCTTGACGATACAAGTTCCGACGAAATTGCAGGACACATCTTTTCCATTACACTTTTCCATGACCTTGTTGCTGACCAAAATCAAAAAGAGAGGGCTAAAAATCTGATAGATAGAATGGTGACTCATATTGTGGATAATAATTTTCACATGATTGATTTCGATGGAAAGCCCACTCGCTGGGGAATATGGAATCCTGATTCGCTTAATCACTCAAAAAACTGGATGTTTGAACGAGGATTGAATTCGCTTCAAATCCTTTCCCACTTGAAAACCGCGATACATTTTACAGGTAAGGAAAAGTTTGAAAAAGCCTACAATGAACTGATTGAAAAACACGGTTACGCCAAAAATGCAGTGCAGGCAAAAATTCACGGGCCTTTTGAAACAAGTCATTCCGACGATATTCTCAATTTTTTACCGTATTATAACCTTATCCGGTATTCAGAAAAAGAGGAGAATTTCCCCCTTTATGTCCAAAGTCTTGAACGTACTTGGAAAGTTGTTCGCCCCGATCGTATGCCGGTTTGGAACCTAATGGCCAGTGTGTTGCTTAAAAAAGATTGCGATATAAACGTAGTTATTGAAGAACTTGAACAATACCCGCTCGATTTAATTAACTGGACAATGGAAAACAGTCACCGCTGGGATTTGCAGCACGATTTACTGGCAGGTAGGTTTAATGTAAATCAGGCAGTAAAACCGGTACCAACGCCCGAAAGCAACGTGTGGCGATGGAATAACAATCCGCGACAGATGGATTCAGGTTCGGGAGGCACAAGGGAAGAAGACGGCTCCTATTTTTTGTTTGCGTATTGGATGGGGCGATATTATGGTTTACTTAAATAATTAATTACTCATTTTTTTAGTCTTTTTATCCAGCGCCCATCTTAAAATATCAAATACCTTACTCATCATTGAACCGCAAATTATTTTTATTTACATTCAATTATGGTTATTTTCAACCATTCATTTTTAAGATTGTTATCATAGCAAATTGTATTTTTTAAGCTTAAACTTTATATTAAACCAATGGGAAACAACGAACATCAGAATCCGTCGGGTTCAAATGGTGAAGCAAAATGCCCTTTTACAGGTAGTATTGCACCTAAGAAAGCGGCAGGTGGCGGAACAGGAAATCGTGATTGGTGGCCAAATCAGTTAAAACTGAATATTTTACGCCAGCACTCTGCATTGTCCAATCCAATGGGTGAAGATTTTAATTATGCTGAAGAATTTAAAACGCTTGATTTAGCAGCGGTTAAAAATGACTTGTATGATTTAATGACTACCTCACAAGATTGGTGGCCTGCCGATTATGGTCATTACGGCCCATTTTTTGTACGTATGGCCTGGCATAGTGCAGGAACGTATAGGATAACAGACGGTCGCGGTGGTGGAGGAACGGGAACCCAACGTTTTGCTCCTCTTAACAGCTGGCCTGACAATGCTAATTTAGATAAAGCCAGATTATTACTTTGGCCTATCAAACAAAAATATGGAAATAAACTATCCTGGGCAGATTTAATGATTCTCGCCGGTAATTGTGCCATGGAATCAATGGGTTTCAAAACTTTTGGTTTTGCAGGGGGAAGAGCGGATGTTTGGGAACCTGAAGAGGATGTTTATTGGGGTGCTGAAAAAGAATGGTTAGCTGATAATCGTTATTCAGGCGACCGTGAGTTGGAAAATCCTCTGGCTGCCGTGCAAATGGGATTAATTTATGTTAATCCGGAAGGCCCAAATGGCAATCCTGATCCAGTTGCTTCCGCGCGTGATATTCGTGAAACTTTTGGCCGTATGGCTATGAATGACGAAGAAACCGTAGCTCTTATTGCTGGTGGTCATACGTTTGGTAAGACACATGGTGCGGCAGATCCTTCTAAATATGTTGGTCCTGAACCTGCAGCAGCAGGCATTGAAGAGCAAGTTTTAGGATGGAAAAATTCTTTTGGTACCGGACACGGTGTTCATACTATTACCAGTGGTTTAGAAGGTGCCTGGACGACTACGCCCACCAAATGGAGCAATAATTATTTTGAAAACCTAT